>CAJWZI010000067.1 GCA_913049615.1 uncultured Alphaproteobacteria bacterium
AAATTCCTTAAGGTGGGGCACGATCTCGGTCTGGGCGAACCGTCGGGCCGTCTCCTTGATCATGCGTTGTTGTTCGTTCAGGGTCATGCTCTTGCCACGATTAATACGACGCCAAGCAGGACAATAAACATCATGGTAACTTGGCGCCGGGCGATGATTTACCGGAGGTTATTTAGGTGACCACTTGCTGACGGGTCGTTCCGTTTTCACTCCGTCTATATGGATGGCGCCGACTTGCTCGTTGAAGAAACAAAAATATCCCTTGATCTGTGCCGCTTCGGGTGCCGGGTCGGGGTAGGACCAAACTAGATCTTTAAAAACTTCATTTCCCAACTTTACGTGCCAATAATTCGCTGTGCCCTTGTAAGGGCAGGACGTACTACGATCAGATGGCTGCAAAAGATCCAGGTGCACATCGTCCTGAGGCAAATAATAACGGGTGGGTAGTCCTGTCTCGAACAGCAATCGCGCTTTATTGCTGTCTGCTACAACCTGATCTGAAACCATGACTTGTACCGGACGGGAGCAATCCAAGATATCAAGTCGCACTTTTGGGTCACGAGGATGGACAAAGACTTCCTCGTCCTCTTCATACCAATGGTCCATGCGGTCCCAATAGAATGCCAAATAATCCTTGATTTCCGCTACTTCCGGGTAGGGTTGATTATAGCTCCAAACGGCATTTTCTGCTTCATGATCACCCACTTTAACAGTCCAATAAGACGCATCGCCCTTGAAAGGGCAGTGGCTCGAATGGTCCGTGGCTATCAGCAAATCGCGGCGCACGTCGTCAATGGGAAAATAATAGACGGGTAAATGTTTTGTCTCGCGTAGGTACTGGGCGCGAGTAGTATCTGCCACGACTTCGCCATTAAACATGACACGCAGGCGCTTAGGGCATGGCTCGAAATGCACGTCGTAATCCGGGTGTTGGTCGTATTTGGATGCCGGTTGGTTCATGTTTGCTCTTCCCGTTAGTTCTATAATCGCCGCCGGGCCTGGCGTAGAATATCCCGATTACCGCGATGCCAGGTGACAGTCAGTTTGTAGTGCCGTACGCACCAGCCGCCGTTTATTGTTTTCTCGCCGGATCGCACCATATTGCAGGTGTAATATCCACCAACGGTATATTCAGGATCGCTACGGGCATTATCTAACCGATGGACGGCTTGGAGATAGGCGGTAAGTATTGCTGTATCTCCATTAATCTTGTGCACATGGTTCGCGGTGAGATGTTGCGTGGCGTCCAGCCCGGCGATGGTGCCCCGAATTGCATCAACCCAGGCGGCACGCCCTTTAATGACTTGTCGTCCACCGAAGTCGCGGAAATCGGCTTCCAGATCCTCTGCAAAGCAAGTTGCGAGCAGATCCCAATCTCGGCTGTCGATGGCAGTGGCATATGTGTAAAGAACACTGGAAATATCAGCGCGGTCCTTTAAATTTTGCACTGCGGGGTCTGTCATAGGTCCTCGCTTCAGGCGGCTTTCCCCGCCTTCTTCAATAGGAAAAGGATGTCGGCGGCTGCCTCCGGGATATTGGTGCCTGGGCCAAAAATTGCCGAGACGCCCGCTTTATACAAGAAGTCATAATCCCGGGCTGGGATCACGCCGCCACAGACTACTAGAATGTCACTTCCGCCCTGGGACCCCAGAACTTTTAACAGTTCTGGCACCAGGGTTTTGTGTCCAGCGGCGTGGGTTGAGACGCCAATCACATGCACATCATTTTCTATTGCGCCAAGAGCGGCCTCCTCCGGTGTCTGAAACAGAGGTCCGATGTCGACGTCGAAGCCAATATCGGCGAAGGCAGTTGCGATTACTTTGGCGCCTCGGTCGTGTCCGTCTTGGCCCAATTTGGCTACCATCATTCGCGGCCGGCGGCCCGCAGACTCGGCGAAAGCCGCGACTTCCTTGACAATGGAGTCGAAACTCTCATCTCCATCGTATCCGGCGCCGTAGACACCCGAAATCGCCTTCACTTCTGCCTTATACCGGCCAAAGACGCGTTCCAGGGTATCGGAGATTTCACCCACCGTAGCGCGGGTGCGAGCTGCATCTATGGATAGGGTTAGTAGGTTATTTTCTACCCGCGCACCATTTTCCAATGCGCTCAGGGCCGCCTGGGTTGCGACCTCATCGCGGCTGGCCCTGATGGCATTGATCCGTGCTACCTGGGCGTTACGCACAGCGGTATTATCTATTTCGCGGACGTCGAATTCGTCGTCGTCGTCGGATTGATATTTATTGACGCCGACGATAACCTCTTCGCCTCTGTCAATCCGGACCTGTTTGCGGGCGGCTGAGGCTTCAATCTGCAATTTCGGCATGCCAGCTTCCACCGCCTTGGTCATGCCGCCTATTTTCTCTACTTCTTGGATGATATTCCAGGCGGCATCGGCCAGGCTGTTGGTCAGGCTTTCGATGTAATAGCTGCCTGCCAGGGGATCAACCACTTTGGCTACACCCGTTTCCTCAGCTAAAATCAATTGAGTGTTGCGCGCGATCTTGGCGGAAAATTCCGTGGGTAGGGCAATGGCCTCGTCAAAGGAATTAGTATGCAGGCTTTGCGTACCGCCCAATACGGCTGACATCGCCTCATACGCCGTGCGAATGACGTTGTTGTAAGGGTCCTGTCCGGTCAGGGAGACACCGGATGTCTGGCAATGGGTGCGCAGCATTAGGGATTTGGGGTCTTTTGGATCGAACTGGCGCACGATTCGGGTCCATAACAGGCGCGCTGCTCGCAGTTTGGCTATCTCCATGAAGAAGTTCATGCCTATGCAGAAAAAGAACGAGAGTCGGCCGGCGAATTTGTCGATATCCAGTCCGCTGTCCACTGCCGTGCGTACATATTCCAGACCGTCGGCCAGGGTAAAGGCCAACTCCTGTACACAAGTGGCACCAGCCTCCTGCATGTGATAGCCCGAGATTGAGATGGAGTTGAATCTAGGCATCTCGGTTGCGGTATAGGCGATAATGTCCTTGACGATACGCATGGAGGGCGCTGGCGGGTAGATATAGGTGTTGCGCACCATAAACTCCTTCAGAATATCGTTCTGAATAGTGCCCGCCAGCGTGTCCGGGCTGACGCCCTGTTCCTCCGCTGCCACGATGTAGCAGGCCAAGGTGGGCAGAACCGCGCCGTTCATGGTCATGGAGACGCTCATCTTATTCAACGGGATGCCGTCAAACAGGATTTTCATATCTTCGACACTGTCGATGGCGACGCCCGCTTTGCCTACGTCACCCACTACGCGGGGGTGCTCGCTGTCATAACCCCGGTGCGTCGCCAGATCGAAGGCTACGGAAAGGCCCGTCTGCCCTCCAGCCAGGGCCTTGCGATAATACTCGTTGGATTCCTCCGCCGTGGAAAACCCCGCATATTGCCGAATGGTCCAGGGCCGGTTGGCATACATTGTGGCCCGCACGCCGCGCAAGAAGGGTTCCATGCCGGGCAGGCTTCCGATATTTTCTAACCCCTCCAGATCCTCGGCCGTATAAATAGGCTTGACGGCGATGCCTTCCGGCGTCTGCCAGGTCAGATCATCGGGCGCTTTGCCCCGCAGCTCCTTCGCAGCCAGTTCACGCCACTCTTTAAGGGTATGCGTACTATCGGCCATGACAATACCATCCTATCGCTGTCTGGTCCGTATATAACGCAGGGGCGCGCAGAAAGTCTAATTTCCGTCTTTTGTAGGCGGCCTTGGATTATATATCTTATTTTTGCCCCGGCATGATCATCATCCCCGACCTGTTGACCGGGACCTGCCCGCTAATTCACGAATATGGAGGACCCGTAGCAGGAAATTGGGGCCATAGGAACGGTTTTATTTCGTCTAAAAACCCGCCTATGATGCTAGGCAGTGGAGGAGGCCAAGGACACAGCCCGCCACTAACGGCGACGGTCCTCACATGCAGGGCCATGCGCTGGCCGTCAGTGAACGCCTGATAACTATGCCCGATGCAGTGGTCACGGACAAAATTAGCGTCACGGAACCTCCGGTAAAAGGAGGTTAGGTCAGTTAGGGGACTTGCAATTCCGGGCCGCAAGACCGACTCTTTACACAGTACATCAGTGTCCAGAGGGTGAAGGATGAACGGCCGTGTAACCGCTGTTCTGGGGCCAACTAATACCGGCAAGACCCGTCTCGCTGTGGAGCGTATGCTCGGCCACCGCACGGGCATGATAGGCCTCCCCTTACGCTTACTTGCACGAGAAATTTATGACCGCGTGGTGGAGCAAAAGGGTGTGGATGCTGCTGCCCTTGTCACAGGTGAAGAAAAAATCGTCCCCCGTCATCCCAATTATTTTGTCTGTACGGTGGAAGCCATGCCGCTGACCTGGCAGGCAGAATTTCTGGCTGTCGATGAAATCCAACTGTGTGCGGACCCGGAACGAGGTCACGTTTTCACTGACCGTCTGCTGCATGCGCGCGGTGAGCAGGAAACCATGTTCCTGGGTGCTGCCACTATGAAATCCATCATCCGAAGCTTGTTACCTGATGCGGAGTTTATTGAACGGCCCCGATTCTCAGCCCTGACATATGCGGGCGAAAAGAAGCTCTCTCGGCTACCCCGTCGTTCGGCCATCGTGGCCTTTTCTGCTAAGGATGTCTACGCCCTGGCAGAGTTGGTTCGCCGACAACGTGGTGGGGCTGCAGTGATTATGGGTGCCTTGAGCCCCCGTACCCGCAACGCGCAAGTGGCTCTTTATCAAGCGGGCGAAGTAGACTATCTGATCGCGACAGACGCTATCGGTATGGGTCTAAACATGGACGTGGATCATGTAGCCTTTGCCGACTTGCGCAAATTCGATGGCGCCGGGTATCGGGACCTATACCCCAACGAACTGGGTCAGATCGCCGGCCGTGCGGGTCGGTATATTAACGACGGCACTTTCGGCACCACTGGAGCGGCCGGCCCTATTGGTGCTGAGATGGTGGAGTTGCTGGAAAATCACCGCTTTGCCCGCAACCGCCGCCTGCACTGGCGCAACAGCGACCTGACTTTTCAGACCGCTAGTGCCCTGCTGGCCAGTCTAGGTCGCGCCGCTCCACGCAAGGATCTAAGCCTGATACGAGATTCTGATGATAGTCTGGCTCTGCAGGTTCTGATGGCCGATGGAGATATTCTGGACGCCGCCCACAGCCCCGCCATGGTGCGTCGCCTATGGGAGGTCTGTTGCATTCCCGATTTTGCTAAAACATTGCCAGAGGCACATCATCGCCTGTTAAACCGGGTCTTCCGATTCCTATCCACCGGAAACGGCAAAGTGCCGGCGGATTGGATTGGCCGGCACATGAGCCGCCTAACCCGTACAGACGGCGACATCGATACTTTGGCTGGGCGTATCACCCATGTGCGCACTTGGACCTATATCTCCAACCAGCCGGACTGGCTGGACGATGCCCGGCACTGGCAGGAACAGACCCGGGCCGTCGAAGATGCTCTATCGGATGCCCTACACGCAGCCTTGACACAGCGGTTTGTGGACCGGCGCACGGCAGTTTTGTATCGAAGCCTTAAGGAACGCCGGGACTTGTTAGCCGCAGTCACGGGCGACGGCGAGGTATTGGTCGAAGGGCAATATGTCGGCCGGTTGCAGGGCCTGAAGTATGAACCGGATTTGGCCGCGGACATGACCGGCGCGCGCACCCTGCGTTCTGCGGCAAACCGCGTTCTGGCCCAGGAAATCAGCCGGCGGGCCAACAAGCTGGCAACCGCCGTACGGGACGAAATCATCTGGCAAGACGATGATACTCTGTGGTGGGATGGCGCCCCCGTCGCACAATTGAGCCAAGGCACCAATTTGATGGAGCCGCGCGTGGCTCTATTGCCCTTTGACCATCTCGACGGTTCCCTGCGGGAGAGGGCGCGTCACCACCTGCAATTTTGGTTGCGGTCCCACATTGGGGCCCATTTGTCTCCTCTTAATAAGATGTTCAGTATTGAATTTGGGGGCTTAGCTCGGGGCATAATTTTTCAACTGCGGGAGGGATTGGGTATCGTGTCCCGGGCACAGGTCGCGGATATGGTTTCCGGCTTGAATAGCGTCGACCGGACAAAACTGTACCGCCTTGGCGTGCGACTGGGTTATCAGGATGTTTACCTGCAGGCTCTTATGCGGCCGGCCCGGTTGCAGGTGCGCCACCGGCTTTGGCGGCTGAACCAACCTGTGGGAGAAGTGCCAGATTTGCCGGAGCCGGGCCGCGTTACCGTGGATCTAGTCAGCGGTGAAGGCGACAATCTGCTCGCCGCCTGCGGCTACCGGCCAGTGGGTGGTAAGGCGGTCCGGGTCGATATTCTAGATCGGCTTTCTGGTATGGCGCATCACGCAGGCAAATCCGGACCGTTCGTTGCTGGTCACGAAATGATGTCATTGCTGGGACTAGATCGCGCAGGACTGGATAAAGTTTTGACGGGACTAGGTTATGAAGGATCTGGCGAATTAGAACAGCGGCGCTATAAATTCCGCCATCCTCGGAAGATGGCAGTCAAAAATTTGCGCCGCCATGATCCAGTATCGCCGGCTTTTTCGGATTTGCGGCAACTGCTTAAACGGAAATAGACCATGGCAGACGTTCAACGCTTGGACAAATGGCTCTGGTTCGCGCGGTTTTTCAAGAGCCGGACGTCGGCGGGTAAGGCGTGTAACAGTGCTAAGGTTCGGATTAACGGGCAGATCGCAGCCAAAGCATCGGCGACCGTCAAGGTTGACGACGTCCTCACCTTCCCCAGGGGGCATCATATCCGTGTCATACGAATTCTTGATCTGGGCCGAAGGCGCGGCCCTGCCCCGGAGGCGCAGATCTTGTTTGAAGATCTGGCACCGCCGCAATCTTCTGACAAGCCCCGCGTCGACGGCCAGTCGGTTCCCGGGCAACGAGATGCCGGCAGTGGAAGACCTACTAAAAGCGATCGCCGGGCTGTCGATCGCTTGCAGGATCGCTAGAAATGTTTTGTCCGCACAATCGCTGAGTAACTTTTTTTGCGCGCTATTTGGGGGGCGGGGCATCTTCAGGACGAAGATGGAGTGGCTATTTTTGCGGATCAAGGTAGGTATTAAGGCATCGTCCAGGGCAAGATTGTCTTTTCACCTGGTAATATACCCAATAGAATCCACGGACCGGATTGCCTGCCTTGTCTTGGATAGGCAACTATCGACTCAGGGTGCAGAAGTGAGGTTGTGTCGCAGGTGTTTTTCCAATGTAATCTTGGCTCCGCCT
>CAJWZI010000068.1 GCA_913049615.1 uncultured Alphaproteobacteria bacterium
CCTTTGCTTGGGGCCGCCTGGCTGCCCACGATCCGGCCGCCGTAAAGACTATTGCTTCACCGCTGATGCCACGCAGTGAACTGTCGGTGGAAGCTCTCACTCTGGAGCAGGATATCACCCGCCGGCTCAACTATCTGACCGATTATCAGAATGCTGCCTATGCCCGGCGGTACCAGTCTCTGGTGGATACGGTGAGAGCGACTGAACAGGAAAAGGCTCCAGGCCTAAATGGTCTGACAGAGGCAGTGGTGCAGAATTTTTTCCGTCTTATGGCTTACAAGGATGAATATGAGGTCGCCCGTCTGTACACGGATGGCCGCTTCATGGAACAGGTCAATCAACAGTTCGAGGGCGAGTTTGAACTTCGCCCGCACCTAGCTCCCCCTCTAATCGCGCGGCGTCATCCGGAAACGGGCCATCTGCAAAAGCGGGAGTTTGGTCCCTGGGTACTGAAACTAATGCCGCTTTTGGCCCGTATGAAGGTCTTGCGGGGTGGTTTTTGGGATATCTTCGGAAGAACCGCAGAAAGGCGCATGGAACGGCAACTAATCACCGACTATGAAGCCACTTTAGCTGAAGTTTTGGTTAATCTGGACCACGAAAACCATGCCATGGCGGTAAATATTGCCGAAGTGCCAAACCGAATTCGTGGCTTTGGCCACGTAAAGGAAAAAGCCTTGGTCCAGGCCAAAAAGGCGGAGACTGAAATGCTGGAGCTATACAGAGCACCGTCGCAACGTACTACTGCAGCGGAGTAGCGGCAAACAAAGTGACGGGCTTCGTCAATTATAGGGTCGACGCATACGGCTAGCCCCGCATGTGGATCAGTAGCTTCTGTTCACCCTCCAGGATCAACTCCCGGCGTTGATTGTGGAGTGTGGAGTGCAGGACGACGACACCTGTTGTTCGACCTGGAACCAGCGCTACGACTTCCAAGTTTGGATAAACCGTATCGCCAGCGTACAAGGGCTTTAAAAATTTGCTGGATTGTTCGATAAAGGCGATCAGGGCATCACCAAAATAATGGGGCAACATCCCCGCACCCGGCGCCGTCTGTATCAGGGCCTGGAAGCCATGCGCTAAAAGGGTTTCATGCCCTCGAGCACGGCAATATTCGATATCGTAATGAATAGGGTGATTGTCACCCGAGGCCAATTGAAAGGCCGCAAAGTTAGCTTCTCCTAGTGTGCGCGAGGGGATAGGGAAGGTGTCACCTACCTTCACATCTTCGTAATAATGGCTTTCACTCATTTGGTGCGTTGTGGGATCAAAGCTCTCGTCGACATCAGGTTTGCCACGCATTTTGTGCTCCTTTACGCAATCCGTAATGATTTGCGATTTGGGTAGGCCAACCTCCCATCGCCGTCAAGTTGCCTTGTTAAGATCTGCAACAAAAGGGCTGTGCGGAAATGATGTAATCCACTTAAAACGACTAATATTTCGTTAGAGATCAGAAGCAGGGAATAAGAATATCACCTTCCTTTGACAGGTGTGCGCTCACTGCTTCAATGTTATAGGTAGCAAGATCATTTCAAGGAGAATTTGAGCAATGCAAGCCGTGTGTTTGGTAATGGGCGCAGGCGCTGGTATCGGCGGCACCGTAGCTGGTCGTTTTGCCCAAGAGGGCTATCACGCAGTGTTATGCCGGCGAAGCGATGATGCGGGTCTGAAAAAACTGGTCAACGATATAGAAGCCGAGGGAGGATCGGCCTCCGGTTATCTGCTAAATGCAGTTGAACCCGACGTCATCGAGCAACGTATCGCGACTATCGAAGCCGATATTGGACCCATCGAAGTCGTCATATTTAATCTTGGTGCGCAGATAGGCAATCGATCCTTGACCGGTACGTCCTATAAAGCATTCGAACTGGGGTGGCGCATGGCTACATTCGCCCTATTCCGCACGGCCTCTGCTGTTTGCCCCGCCATGGAGGAGCGCGGAAAGGGCACCATATTGGTCACGTCTGCCACTGCGGCTGTTCGAGGCAATGCGGGCCAGCATTCCCATGCTGCTGCTATGGGGGGGCGGCGCATGTTGTGTCAAAGCCTGAACGCAGAGTTCGCATCTAAGGGTATTCATGTGGCGCATATAATCGTCGATGGCGCAGTGGATGCGCCAGACACCCTGGGAAAAATGTTGGGTGAGGAGAAATTCCAACAACTGCGAGAGACAAAGGGCATGGAGCACGACGGCCTAATGCTCCCAGCCAAGATTGCCGACACTTATTTTCATATTGCGCAGCAGCACCGCTCAGCCTGGACCCACGAACTAGATTTGCGGGCGTTTAGCGATCTGGCTTGGTGGAACCATCAGAATCTTTTTTGATGTGGACAAGGCGATTTGGTGGCTGATGAAGGGTGATTAGGCGTCTTTTGTATTCATTAATCAGCCATCAGCGCCGCCACATGAGGCTGGCCCCGCTCATGAAGGGTTGTGTAAGTCTCGGCGTCTATGTTGGCGCCGCAGATCAAAATGGCGGTGCGCTTCCCTTGTAACCGTTCCCGCAGTGGGCCTAGGGCTGCCGCCATGGCGGCGCCGGCAGCGGGTTCGACGGCTAATTTACCTTCTTCCTGCAAAACTACGAGGCCAGCCAGTATTTCGTCGTCGGTAATGGTCACCACGTCGTCCACGAATTGCCGAATTACGGATAGCCCAAAGGGCAAAGAAAATGGCGGACCCAGGCTATCTGCAATTGTATCAACCTTATCAAGGGTCACAGGTTTGCCCGCCGCCAGACTTTTCGAAACACTGTCCGCGCCCTCGGGTTCCACGCCATAAATCTTACAGTTGGGATTAACCAGCTTGATTCCTGCCGCCACACCGCTGATCAGACCGCCGCCTCCGACCGAAACCACGGCGGCCTCCAGGTCTGGCAAGGCGTTGATTATCTCTAGACCTACACCGGCAGCGCCAAGGGTAGTGTAGAAGCCCTCGAAGGGATGGATAAAGGTACGCTCCTCGTCGCGAGATAGGCGCTCCGCCTCGCCTATGGCGGCGATGCCTCCCTCCTTCATGATGATTTCGGCGCCTTGCCCTTGGGCCATGGCAACACGAAACGGATTTGCCGTGGTCTGCATCACCACCTTGGCACTCATGCCCAATTGCCGCGCAGCCCATGCGGCCGCTATGGCATGATTACCTGCGCTAGCTGCTGTAATTCCTTTGATGCGGTCTCTTTCGGGAATGGCATGCGCCACCGATAGTGCGCCACGGGCTTTAAAAGTACCGGTATGCTGGTAGCATTCCAGCTTCAAATAAATCTGATTGCTAGCTAGCCGTTCGGCCACGGCGGGCGACGCCAGCAAGGTTAGGGGCGTACGAATGATGGATCCCGCTAACTCTCTATGCTGGGTGCGGACGGCATCTAGGCTCAAGTTCGCGGGATCAAAAACTTCAGACTTTGTATTCATGGGTTACTCCCAGGCAGCCTGCTTAGAGTACATTGCCGTTGCCAGCAACCTGGTTGCTTTAAAAGCAACTTCTTTGAAAATCGACGCATGGAAATTTGCAAATAGACCTAACGTACCTTGAAGACCAGTTTGCCTTTCAGATGCCGTCCTTCGCTGACGTGGTGTGCCGCAGCGGCTTCGGAAAGGGGGTATTCTTTAATGGGCGGTACCTTTATGACGCCTAGATCGACTAGTTCCAGGATACGTTGCAAATGTGGCCGATCCCGGGTCACGTTCGGGCGGAGGGACTGCACGTCGTCACGTTGCGGTGTGGGTGCTGTGGCACCGGAAGCAATAAATGCAGCGCGACCGCCAGGTCTGAGGACTTGAAAAGACATCATCGCGACCTTGTCGCCAACGGTATCAAGTACTGCGTCACAGTTGGAGACTATTTCAGTGAAATCTTGTGTGTTGTAGTCAATTATTTTGTCAGCACCTAATTCACGGAGATAATCATGGTTGGCCGCACTGGCCGTGGTAATAACGCGTGCGCCCAGGTGCTTGGCTAATTGAATAGCAAATCCTGCGACGCCACCGGCTCCGCCTTGAATCAGAATCGTCTCGCTTGGTTGTAGTTGCAAGGTATCCTCGAGGCTCACAGTCGCTGTCAGGCCCGTCAACGCAAGAGCTGACGCCGCCACATGAGACAGGTTGTCGGGTTTGTGGGCGATTATGGATGCCTTGATAGAAATTTGTTCCGCATAGGCGCCTTCCTGACCCACGTCGCAGACGCCAAACACTGCATCGCCTACCGTAAAATCTTTGACGCCTTCACCAACTGTGCGCACTACGCCAGAAAAATCCCGGCCCAGAACGTACGGGAATGACAAGTCGGCACCGCCATATTCGTCCGAACGCACTTTCCAATCCGCCGCGTTGACGCTGGCGGCATGAATATCCACCACAACCCCGCCTGGGTCCGCCGTCGGGTCAGGGACATCGCCATAAACAAAAACTTCTGGTCCGCCGTTTCGTTGGATCATTGCTGCTTTCATGATTGCCTCGCCGGTTATTCGAAGTTGGTTTATCTTGCGGAATTAATGTGGCTGAGTCCAATTCGAGGCCAGCACGCACAGGAATGGAACATGAGTTGATGCGACAATCCAGATTGCCCAGGGGCGGAGAGAATATCTTCATGAAAATCCGCGGCAAACGCGCGGAAGCGGAGGCGTTGGGACAAACCCTCCTGGATCTGTCTATCGGGGAACCTAAAGGTCCGGCTTTGCTCAGTGCTCGGCTAGCGGCCCGCGATTCAGTGATGAGCGAAGATGAGGCAATGCACGCGTATCAATATAACGACAGCGCAGCCGTGCCCGGTTTTTCGCCCCGCTTCATCCGGGCCCACCTGAAGGTTGATCTACCCGCGGAAGGTCTAGACTATGTGCCAATTTCGGGTATCAAACCGATCCTGGGTCTTCTACCTATCGCCTGTGGGTGCGCGCTAAGGGCGGTGACGGTGGCCACCATGACCAAACCTGGCTATCCCATTCCGGCCGACCAATGCGCCTACCACATCAATGTCAGTCATTACGCCCTATCCTTGAACAGTGAAAACGCTTATCGCTTTTCCACAGAAGATATTGCGGCTGGCACAAACCTGGTCATGACCAACTACCCCCACAACCCGTCCGGCCAAATTGCCGACGTGGCTTGGTGGCGATCCTTGTGCCAATATTGTAGCGACAATGATATTCGATTATTCAATGACGCTGCCTATATCGCTCTATCTCACAGCGACGAATGCGCTACCTTGAGCGAGATCGCAGTGGAATTTCCCAATCTGTCGTGGGCTGAGGCCTTTACGGCAGCCAAGTTGATCGGTAACGGCACGGGCTGGCATGTGGGAGCGATGGTGGGTTCCCGGGATTTTATTGGTGACATCAAGGAAGTAAAAGGCAAGACCGACACCGGCTTTGTTGCCCCCATGGCGGCCGGTGTCTTGGCGGCGTTGGAGACGGACCAGGCTGGCATAGATAGGTATCGCGTGATGTATGCCGATCGCTTGGCCGTCCTGCGCGATCTGATGGCGGATTGTAGAATGCGCTTGGCCATAGAGCCCAGGGCGGGTTTTTTCACATTGTGGGACACACCGACGAAGGCCTTCGGCCAGGCCATCAACAGCGGCGAGCAATTCAATTTTATGATGATCGAACGTACCGGGGTAGTCGGTGTGCATTTTGGCGATGCCTTGCGTTACGCGGTGTGTGCCGATGTCGGTGCTATGGCCGAAGACCTTCGCGCGGCTTTTCAAGCCGCTGATGTGTCGTATGAATAACTGCGATCTACCAAATTGAGATCGTTAAGGAGGAGAACCAATGACGAGTCATGGAGAAAACAGCCTGACTGGCGCTGATATTCGCGCCCGGCTGGATCATCCAGTGGTCGACGCGGATGGCCATATGATCGAGTGTACATTTGCGGTTTTGGATTTTGTCCGCCAAGTGGGTGGAATGGAAATAGCGAACCGCTATGAAGATCAGTTGAAGTTGGATCCAACCGGATCAGGACGGCGAGCCGTTTGGGTAGGGAATTCTGGGCCGGGTTCAATTGATCGCGCCACGGCCATGTTGCCCAAGTTATACCGTGCACGTTTGGACGAGGCAGGGATTGATTATGGGGTGGTGTACGGCACATTAGCGCTGAGCGTATTGCGTGTAGACGACGATGAATTGCGCCCAGTGGTATTTCGCGCAATGAACATGCTGTATGCCGACATGTTTAAGGAGGTTTCCGACCGCCTAACTCCCGCCGCACTAATTCCGATGTCTGACCCGGACGAGGCGGTGTCTGAGTTGGAGTTCGCTGTCAACGAGCTAGGATTGAAAGCAATTGTGGTCAATACCATGCTGCAGCGCCCCGCACCTGAGGTCTTAGCCGAGGCGCCGCATCTTGCCCATTTGAGTTTAGATCTGACGTCTCCCGGCATCGACGTGGGGCGCGTCTACGATCCGGTCTGGGCAAAATGTGTTGAATTGGGTGTGGTACCCAGCTGCCATAATGCTTTCCGGGGCCGGGGATCGACCCATGGCTCTCCCAGTAACTATTGTTTCAACTCCCTAAATAGCTTTGGTCATGGTAGCGAGTTCTTTTGTCGTTCGCTTATATTTGGCGGTGTGCCGCACCGTTTCCCTGATTTGAAATTCTGTTTTCTAGAGGGCGGCGCCGGATGGGCGGCGCAGTTATACAACTCCCTATTCGAATATTGGGAAAAACGAAAACTCGACTCGCTTTCCCGCAATCTGGACCCGGCTAAACTGGACATTGATCTGTTAGTAGAGATGGCGAAAATTTATGGCGACGAACGCCTAACACCCGAACGTATTCGAGCTGAGCCACATCAGCCCGGCACCACCCAATTGTTCGTGCCGCCTGAGGAATTGGACGACTTTGCCGGTACTGGTATCAATGGCGGACGGGATATACTCCGCATTTTCGACAAGAATTTTTATTTCGGTTCAGAGGCGGATGACCGTATGACTGCCGTCGCCTTCGATACCAAGTTGAACCATTACGGCGCAAAAATGAATGCTGTTCTGGGATCCGACATTGGCCATTGGGACGTCCCCGATATGACCAAGGTGATGGTGGAGGCCTATGAACTGGTTGACGACGGCTTCATGGATGAGGAAGCCTTCCGCGATTTTACCTACGGCAACGTGGTGCGCATGCACGCAGGCATGAATCC
>CAJWZI010000069.1 GCA_913049615.1 uncultured Alphaproteobacteria bacterium
GGTCGAGAGAGTTTGTCAAGAGACGGCGAAACGTCTCTTGACCACCCCGTAAGGGGTTTAGCTCGTTGTTCGTGCTCCCCCCGCCTTCTAAAAAGGTGCCGAAGATATATTTCGCTCTGGGCCATAGATAAGATCAGCCGCCCCCCTATGCGTTTCTTGCATTTGAATGTCTGCTTCGCCGGGTCAAAGCAGACCTCTTGGCGGTACGACCGTTTGTTCAGGGTCTAGCCAAAAGTGGGCGTCGACTCTGGTTTGGGTGGCACCCGTTGTCTAATTAGGAAAACTCCATAACATAACAATCACGATACGATTGTTATGCTGATATAGGGTGACATGTGGGCCTGATAGCGAGAGTTCTTGGATGCACAGGGTTGGAATAATTCCTTTTGAAACGCGGGGCCGGGACGTCGCATTGCTGTTCGTTACCTCCCAAACGCGAGGGCGATGGATATTGCCAAAGGGCAAAAGAAAGTCACACGAGAGCCAGATCGATACCTGTCACCGAGAGGGTTTTGAAGAGGCGGGCGTTCGGGGGATCGTTCTGGAAGATTTTCCGCTGACCGCGATCGTCACGAAACAGACGGAGAGCGGCAAAAGAGAGGTGCCGGTCACATACTTTCCTTTCCTCGTGACGGAACAGGTCGACAATTGGCCCGAGAAGAAAACGAGGCAGCGCCATTGGGCGCTTATTGAAGATGCACCTAGGGTTGCCTATCGCGAGGACTTTCTAGGCATTATCTCTCAGTTCGACGCGTTGAGAACTTGGATCATAGAAGCTGCAGAAGGGCATAGACCGCCGCCGCAAGAAGAGCTGACGCAGGAACGGTAATCACCCAGGCGGCTGCGATTGAATAGGCGAATTGACGACGGACCAGACGCCGCATGGAGCGGAGTCTTCGGCTATTGAAAGCCTCATCCGCGGTTATGTTCAACTTGTGGCCCGGCCGCATCTTTCGCTTATTCGGATTCTCCATGTACTCCCGCAAGAAGCCAACGCCAAAAACCGCCCCCACGGCAATGTGTGTCGAACTGACCGGAAGCCCCATGGTGGTTGCGAAGAGAACCGTTATTGCGGCCGACAACGCAACGCAATAGGCCCTCGGTGCATTCAACCGTGTGATCTTCTCACCGACGACACCAATAAGCTTCGGCCCGAAGAGGCCTAGCCCAATCGCGATTCCGAACGCGCCTACGACCAGCACCCAGAGAGGTATCGCAACCTCGCCATCGATGTGTGACGGGTCCTGGATCGTGGAGAATATTGCGGCTAGAGGGCCGACCGCGTTGGCGACGTCATTGGCCCCATGAGCGAACGAAAGCAAGGCAGCGCCGGCGATCAGAGGGACGTTGAATAGCCCATAGACATCCTTTTTGCGGTTCTCCAGACGGGAGGTGCGCGCGGCGATGTAAGGGCGTGCCGCGAGATACGCGATCACGAATGCAAGGCCGGAAAAAACCACGATCTCCAGAACAGAGGGCGCCCAGACTTTCTTTAAACCCTTCAAGGCCATGTAGGCGGTGAATGCGGAGGCCATGAGGGCGATCAGTACTGGTACCCATTTCCTCGCAGCGGCCAGACGGTCATCCACATTCAGGATTCGCACCTTTATGAAAAGTAGGATGGCCGCGGCAATGAGGGCACCAAACACAGGCGAAATGATCCAACTGGCGGCGATCATCCCCATCGTCGACCAATTGATGAGTCCGATACCCGCGGCAGCCATGCCGGCTCCAAGAACGCCGCCGACGATTGAGTGTGTCGTGGAAACTGGCGCGCTCAAGATCGTCGCAAGGTTAATCCACAAGGCAGCGGCGATGAGCGCGCTAAGCATGAGATTGCGAAATTGGACGATATCGACGGACTCGCCAGGCGTGATGATGCCCTTGGATACCGTCTGCACGACATCCCCGCCGGCTAAGATGGCGCCGGCACTTTCGCAAACGGCTGCGATTAGGACGGCCGTCAGAACGGTAATAACCTTTCCGCCGACCGCCGGGCCCATGTTGTTGGCGACGTCGTTTGCGCCGATATTCAGCGCCATGTAACCACCGACGACGGCGGCTACGATAACGATTAGCCACTCCTCTCCGAAACTCTCTTGAGAGCTGGCCGCGAAAATCCCCACAAGTGCCAGAAAGAGAATTGAAAGACCGACAGGGAGGGCGATTTTGCGAAGGTTTCGAAACTGGGATTGACCAAAGGCGTAACGCCTGAGGTCATTCACGTAACGGTTCCCTGGATTTTTATTCTGAAGCGTCACAGAGCCCCCGGGGTGTGGTCGTCCTTATTCCTCTAACTCATGCCACATTGGTGGCTGCGCAGACAACTGTTGGCGGTTTGCGGTCCGCTTGCCACCGCTCCAGCTGCTAAGGGAAAACCAGTGGTCAGCGAAGATGATGAAACGTTACTGACACTCAAATTAGCCATCAAACCTGAAAACCCATAACTATTTAGTTTCAAACGATGAAGTACAAATTTATCAACTACTCGCTGATTATCAAAGGCGGCCCAGTTGTAGCCTGATCGAGCTGCGCTTATGCGCAATCGTCAGCCACAGCAACAAAGCCAATCCAGGTAGCGCCGCGAGCGTAGTCACCAGGAAAAACGGCGCCCAATCCAGCATCTCCGCCAGACGCCCAGCAGGTGCAGCCAGAAACGTGCGTCCGATAGACGCAACGGAACTCAGCAACGCATATTGGGTTGCTGTGTAAGCAAGATTGCAGAGACCTGTTAGATAGGCCACTAGCGCCGCCGTGCCCATCCCGCCGGCCAAATTCTCGACCCCGACCGCCAGCGCCAGCATTCCCATGTCATGCCCAACCAGCGCCTGCAAAGCAAACATAAGATTGGACAGCATCTGGACACCGCCGCAGATCCAAAGCGCCCACAACATGCCCAATCGATCGATCAGCAAGCCGCCGAAAATAAATCCAAGTATGCTCGCGCCAATTCCGACAATCTTGCCGACACTGCCTATTTCGGAGTTGGTGAACCCGAGCTCCACCATGAAATATCCGGTCATCACTCCGGCCATCGAATCGCCAAGCTTGTAAAAGACAATGAACAACAAGATGACCAGCCATTGTGGTCGGGTCATGAAATCAACGAAAGGACTCACAACCGCGCCATAGAACCAGGCCAGCACAGCCGCGCGGCGTCCCGCCAATTCAGGTCTTTGCGCCAAATAATCAGACACCCGGCGCTCGCGTGCCGCCGTTTCAGCGTCAGTGCCATGCAACGGCTCGCGGCTAACGAGAATCGTGAGCAAACCAATCATTATAAGCGCCGCCATTATCAGATAGGCTGTACTCCAATCGAGCCCTTCGACCAAATACAGCGCGCCGGCGCCTGAAATGAGCATGCCCATCCGATAACCGAAGACTACAGAGCTGACGCCAGCCCCAATTTTTCCCTCTTCGAGCAGTTCGACCCGGTAGGCGTCTATCACAACGTCCTGACTAGCGCTGCAAAACGAGACGAGAAGAGCGAAAAGTGCCATCAAACCAGGATTTGCCGCTGGATTAGTCATCGCCATGGCGGCGATCCCCGTCATCAAGGCGAGTTGGGTTGCCACCGTCCAGCCGCGGCGTTGCCCAAGGAGATTGGTAAGCAATGGAAACCGCACCCGGTCGATAACAGGCGCCCAGACAAATTTTAAGGAATAAGGCAGGGTAACAGCCGAAAAGAGCCCCACGGTGGTCTTATCGACACCTTCACGCGCCATCCAAATACTCAGCGTGCCGAGAACCAACGCCAGTGGCAAACCGCTTGAAATTCCAAGAAAGAAAATCGCGATAATACGCCGGTCACGGTAGCTGGCGAGGCCGCCACGCCAGGGCTTTGACTGGGTACGGCCCATCCCATCCCGCGACCGCGCCGGAGGCGAAGGGCCGTTAGTCACGATTTGCTCGTCGGATTGCTTTCAGAGCGGGTCCCTGTCATGCGGTTGATTCAGAGTCATTTCAGGCCCGCGTGGCACGATGCGGGTCGGATTAATGCTCTTATGGCTGCGGTAATAATGTTCCTTAATATGGCGGAAATTGCACAGCTCGGCGATACCGGGAATTTGGTATAACTCCCGTAAGTAATTAGAAAGGCAAGGATAATCTTCAATTCTTCGGAAATTGCATTTGAAATGACCGAAATAGACGCAATCGAAACGCAATAAGGTCGGGAACAACCGCCAATCCGCTTCAGTCAGTTGTGCGCCGCATAAATAGCGCCGCCTGCGCAATCTTTGTTCCGCCCAATCGAGCGCCGCGAAGAGCTTATCGAAAGCCTCCTCATAGGCCTGCTGGGTCGAGGCAAAGCCGTTGCGATAGACGCCGTTGTTGATGTCGTTGTAGACCCGTTCATTGACAGCATCTATTTCAATCTGTAGCTCAACCGGACAGTAATCGGGCGTTTCCGGTACCAATGCGGTGAATTCGCTGTTGAACATGCGGATAATTTCGGCCGATTCATTGTTGACGATGGTGGCACACTCGCGGTCCCACAATACTGGTACCGTCACCCGGCCGGAATAATCGCTCCGTGCCTGGGTATAGATTTCGTGCATATGCCGCGCGCCGAACAATGGATCAACGATACAGCCCTCGCTTTCGCCGAACGCCCAGCCCTCATCAGCCATAAACGGATCGACCACCGAGATGCTGATCACTTCCTCTAGGCCCTTGAGATGGCGAAATATTAATGTGCGGTGGGCCCATGGGCAGGCGAGCGAGGTATACAGATGATAGCGCCCTTTCTCAGCCTTGAAGCCGGACCCACCGTCGACCGTGATTTGATCGCGAAACTGGGTGTCGGCGCGCACGAAACTGCCATCCTTTGGGCGCCCTACAAGCGTTTCCATTTGCCAAACGCCGTCCACCAATTGGCCCATTCCTGCACTCCCTTTAAATCTGTCGTCGCAGCGCCATACACCTATATGAAAAACGGCATAGCATTGAAATAATGCGTAATTGCGGCGCTGCTAAGCGTCCACCGGACGCGCGCTCGCGGCCACGAGTTGGGCAATGTCCGATTTAGGCCTGGGGCCAAAATGGGAAATTACTTCGCCCGCGACCAAAGCGCCGAGCCGTCCGCAGCGCGCCAAATCGAAATCATGGGTGATGCCATAGAGAAATCCGGCGGCATAGAGATCGCCAGCGCCGGTGGTATCTTTCACCCGCGCCACAGGCGAAGCGCCGATAACGTGGATCTCGCCTTGGCCAACCACCACCGAGCCATGCTCGCCCCGTGTCAGCGCGGCGATTTCACAATGGTTGCTTACCTGCTGAAGCGCGGCATCAAAATCTCTGACCTGATAGAGCGAGAGGATCTCTTCTTCGTTGGCAAATAGTATATCAACATGACGCTCGACCAGGTCGCGTAGCTCCGCGCGGTGGCGCTCGACGCAAAATGGGTCGGACAGGCTAAGGGATACCCGCCGACCATGCGCCGCGGCAATTCCTTGCGCCTTGAGAAAAGCTTGCTTCGCGCCAGGCGGGTCCCAGAGATAGCCTTCCATATAGGTGATCTTGGCGGCGGCGATGAACGCTTGGTCGATGTCGTCGGGGCCGAGTTCAACACAAGCGCCGAGATAGGTGTTCATCGTGCGCTGCGCATCATCGGTAACCAGGATCAGGCAGCGCGCCGTGGGCGCGCCGTGAGTGGAAGCTGAGGTCTCGAAGCGCACGCCGGCGGCATCAATATCGTGGCCAAATACGCCGCCCAGGGTATCCTCGCTGACCTTGCCTACATAGCCAGCCGCACCGCCCAGCAACGCCAACCCGACTATGGTATTGGCAGCGGATCCGCCAGATTCCTCGACTCCCACACCCATCGCGCCATACAGTGCCTCGGCCTGCGCGGTATCGATCAATGTCATGGTGCCTTTGGCCAGCGCGTGATCGACGAGAAACGAATCTTCGACGTGGGCGATCACATCGACGATCGCATTGCCGATACCGACTACATCCATATTGGGTTGCGTCATATATTCTATCCAATTCATTCGCGCGGTGGGGTGTTAAGGGCCGCACTATAGGGGGCTTGGTACTTTCTATCCACCGGGACCCCATAGTTATTCACCATTGTGAAGCGCGGCGCATGACATAGCTTGCGGCGCTACTGGCTAAGCAATACAAGCCGCCCTGAGCGGGCGGATGGGATGCGCTTCGGCGCACTGCGGACAATCTGGAGATGGCAACATGCTAGAAGCGCTGGTCCTGGCATTCGAACAGCTCGGCGACAAGCGTATCCGCCGTCCGATGCTATGGACGTTTTTACTGACATTGGCTATCTCAGCGCTGTTGATTGCCGGCACCGCCACCCTGTTTGCGCTTTGGGAAATGTCCGGCATTTTCTTGATCGATTGGGCATTGGCATTGCTGGGCGGCATCGCTGCGGCTTTCGTCGCCTGGATGCTGTTTCCGATCTTGGCGGCGGAATTTCTTTATATGTTCGTCGACCAGGTGGTGGACGCGGTCGAGGTACGCCATTATCACCCCCTGCCACGGCCCAACCCTGCGACATTTTGGCAATATGCGATTGCCGGCATTCGCCTCGCCCTGGTCATGGTGTTTTTCAACCTGCTGATACTGCCGCTGTCCTTCATTCCGGTTGTCCAGGTGGTTTATCCGGTTATCTATTTGATCGTTAACGGCGTCCTGTTAGGGCGCGAATTCTTTGAAGTCGTCACACTGAGGCGCATGGACTTTGCGGCGGTGTACAAATTGCGACGAAAGCACCGTAGCAAATTATTTGTCTCAGGCGTTGTAATTGCATTATTATTCACAATTCCGCTGGTTAATTTAATTGCGCCGGTCGTAGCGACTGCATTTATGGTCCATATCTTCCACGGCTTGCCTGACAGCGGCGGCAAACAAAGCGAATCGTAATCGTGAGCAAATGGCGGAAGTAGAATTGTTTCGCCGCAGAAGCAACGAACCAGGAGGCCGCAGGTACATGGCCGGCAGCAATAGCGACGAACCCAACCTGATCTCACGCTTGTCCGATAACTCGATGAATCTGGACGGTGCTGGTCGCGCCGTGCAATTCCATCCCGATGTTCCCCATCGCGTCATAGGCGCGCATCCACCAGTTCTGTCCGAAGCGCCACAAGAGTTGGGCTCGGATTCCAA
>CAJWZI010000070.1 GCA_913049615.1 uncultured Alphaproteobacteria bacterium
CGGGTGCGAGTGGAGGGCTGGATGAAGACCATTGCCAGGACTTTACCGGCAAGGGGAATGTCCCGATCGGTCACGCCATTGGGTTGCCCAGAGCGAGCCGCCTTCCTGGACTTGGCGCTGTCCAAGATACCGCGCAACTCGGCGCCATCGATCTGGTTGATATCCAGAAAATGGCGCAGTTGGCTCATTGTCCAAGTTCCCGACAGACGTCTTCTAAGGTTGAAATAGCCTCGTCCAGGTGGCTTTCGTCAATCGTCAGGGGCGGTAGCATCCGCATGACATTTTCGCCGGCGGGCGGCACTAGGACCCCTTTTTGACGCATTGCGTTGACCAGATCCATGTTGGGTATTTTGCATTTAAGGCCGAGCAAAAGTCCCCGGCCGCGAACGTCCTCGAATACTGCGTCGTTACGTTGGCACAGTTCCTCCATACGGCTGCGCAAAAGATCGCCCATGCGTTCCACATTCTCAATGAAACCATCGGCGAGGATAACGTCCAGTACCGCATTGCTGGCGGCTGCGGCCAGAGGATTGCCGCCGTAAGTGGAGCCATGGGTGCCGGCTACCATGCCCTTGGCCGCATCAGCGGTGGCCATGCAGGCCCCAATGGGGAAACCACCACCGATGCCCTTACCCAGGGTGGCCACGTCCGGGTTGATACCGGACCATTCATGGGCTAGCAGTCGCCCGGTCCGGCCCATTCCTGTTTGTACTTCGTCAACAATAAGGAGCAGGCCATTGTCATCACAAATTTGCCGTATTTGCTGCATGACGTCGTCTTCTACAACCATGACGCCGCCCTCGGCCTGTATTGGCTCAATCATGATAGCGGCGGTCTCGGGACCGATGGCGGCCATTAAAGCATCCAGGTCCCCGACTGGTACGTGATCAAAGCCATCGACCTTGGGTCCAAAACCGTCCAAGACTTTCTCGCTGCCCGTTGCTGCAATGGTCGCCAAGGTCCGTCCATGAAAACAATCATCAAAGGTAATGATACGAAATCGTTCGGGATTGCTGTTGACGTGGTGATATCGGCGCACCAGTTTGATGGCGCACTCGTTGGCTTCCGCGCCTGAATTACAGAAGAAGACAGTGTCCGCGAAGCTATTTGCAACTAGGCGTCCCGCAAGGCGTTCCTGGCCCGGGATGTTGTACAGGTTCGAGGTGTGCATCAGGGTAGCTGCTTGTTTCTGTATTGCTTCGACCAAGTGCGGGTGACTGTGGCCCAAGCACAAGACGGCCAACCCTGTGGTGAAATCAAGGTATTTTCTGCCCTTCGTATCGTACATATATGCGCCTTCACCCCGTTCGAAGGCGATGTCGAATCTGCCATAGGTTGGCATGACTGCTGTAGTCATATCGGGCTCCTCCTGTTCTAATTTCTGCGGCTATGAACGCCGCATGCGAAAGGGGGCGGATTATGTATGCAAAACGTCCGCTGTCAATGTGCCGTCGTAGCTCATTCCGCCTTTGACCGACCGCCAAGGCGGCAATGCCGAATTGGGCCCAGCGTTTGCGGCCGACATCAATGTCAAGATTGGGCAACTGGACAGATATAAACCGATAACACAATTCGGTTCCCGCGCAGATATACCAAAGCCACACAGGTATGTACCAGGTTCTGCATATCCTTGACCTGGTGCGTCGCGGAAATAGCCAAGATGGCTGACGCACCGAGGCTTTGAGACCCCTAATTGACAAAGAAATCGGTATACTTCAGTGAAATTTCTGGCCTTACTGCGAGCTGGCTATTAATCAATTCAATCCACGGACTTATCAGAAATGCGCATACCTTTGGTCGCGGTTGTAGCGGCCATCGTCATACACATTCTCTGGGGCGCCAATCCGGTCGCAGTGAAAATGGGATTGGTGGCTTTCCCTCCCCTTTGGAGCGCGTTCTTCCGCTTTGCCATTGGTGTTGTGTGCATTGCAATTTGGGCAATGGCCCTGGGCACACGATTATGGCCAGAAAATCGGGAATGGCCTGGCTTAATCATCCTGGCTCTATGGTTTATGACCCAAATTGGCCTGATGAATTTTGGCATCAATTTTACGTCGGGTGCCTCGGCCGCCATCATGACGGCAACATACCCGCTTTTTTCGGGAATTTTTGCGCATTTTATGATTGCGGGAGATCGTCTTGACAAAGCCAAGACCGCGGGTCTGCTGATCGCGTTTCTGGGAGTGGGGTTGGTATTAAGTAAAGGTCAGTTACCGAAAGAGCTGAGCCGCGCTAACTTTGGCGATTTGATCCTGCTGGCCAGCTCCGTTCTATTGGGCGGGCGTATGATCTTCACGGCGAAATTGGTTAGAAAAATTGAGCCAATGAGGGTGATTCTGTGGCAAATGTTGCTGTCGTTGGGGGGATTCGCCGCCGGTGCAGCGATGTGGGAGGAGATCGTTTGGAGGGAAGTGGAATGGATTCCGGTGGGCGCGCTGGTTTATCAAGGCATGGTAATTGCCGGCCTGGCTTTCATGGTCAACGCCTGGCTAATCAAACGATACAGTCCGTCCGTAATGGTCAGCTTTGGCTTTATATCACCTATATCTGGAGTGGTCCTGAGTGCCCTATTGTTGGGTGATGCGTTGACTTGGAATCTGGCAGTCGGAACCGCCGGGGTGGGAATAGGCTTGATCATTTTGACCCGCCGGGCTTATGTCAGACCACGAACGTAGATTTAGATATTGCCACACGGCATAATCCGGGCGGGGAGATACGCATATGAATGCCAAGCCGGAAATTCGTTACAGTGCATGTCCGCACGACTGTCCCTCGACCTGTGCATTGGAAGTTGAGAAGTTGGATGCGTGGACCATCGGGCGTGTACGCGGAGCCCGGGATAACGCCTATACGGCAGGCGTTGTTTGCGGCAAGGTCGCCCGTTATGCTGAGCGTATTCATCACCCTGACAGGCTGTTGTATCCCCAGCGGAGGTTGGGCGATAAGGGCTCTGACGACTTTATGCCTATCAGCTGGGATGATGCCCTAGACGAAGTGGCGGAAGCGCTATTAAAGGCGGAGCAGAGATATGGCTCTGAAACCGTCTGGCCCTATTATTATGCGGGTACCATGGGCTTTGTCATGCGCGACGGCATTAATCGTTTACGGCATGTCAAGAAATATTCGGGGATGTATGCCACAATCTGCGTCACATCCGCCTGGAATGGTTTTATTGCGGGTACGGGGCAGCTGGCAGGGGCCGATCCCCGTGAAATGGCAAAGGCCGATTGTCTGGTGATTTGGGGAACCAATCCAGTCAATACCCAGATCAATGTAATGACCCATGCCAGCAAGGCGCGTAGGGCCGGTGCCAAGATTGTTCACATTGACACATACCGGAACGGAACGGCTGAACAGGCGGATCTATTTCTTTGTGTGCGTCCGGGCACCGATGGTGCCTTGGCCTGCGCCGTTATGCACGTCCTGTTCCGGGACGGCCATGCAAACCGGGAGTATCTAGAAAAATACACCGATTGTCCGGACGAGCTGGAAGCACACCTGTTGGACAAAACACCGGCGTGGGCCGAGGCAATCACCGGCGTCTCTGTCGCCGACATCGAGGCCTTCGCTAGATTGGTTGGGGAAACACCCAAAACTTTCTTCCGTCTGGGCTATGGCTTTTCGCGGCAGCGCAATGGTGTTGTAAACATGCATGCAGCCTCGTGTATACCGGCTGTTACCGGAGCCTGGTTGTACGAGGGTGGTGGTGCTTTTCATAACAATGGCGCTATCTACCACTTCAACAAAACAATGATCGAGGGCCTAGATGTACTGGATCATTCGGTTCGGGTGTTGGATCAATCCCGTATCGGCCCGGTGCTGACAGGTGATCGCCGCGATTTGGG
The DNA here is from genome assembly GCA_913049615.1 of uncultured Alphaproteobacteria bacterium. The sequence continues at coordinate 3,846 of CAJWZI010000070.1, forward strand.
CGATGGTCCGCCAGTCACTGCGCTGTTTATCCAAAACACGAACCCAATGCGTGTGGCGCCGGACCACAATCTAGTTCGTCAGGGTTTCGCCAGGGACGATTTGTTCACCTGCGTGCACGAACAGTTCATGACGGAAACGGCAAAGCAGGCGGATATCGTGCTGCCGGCAACCATGTTCCTAGAGCATGATGATGTCTACCAGGGCGGGGGACATCAATATATTACACTGGGCCCCAAGGTTGTGGAAGGTCCTGGAGAATGCCGCTCCAACCATGACGTTATTGTCGCCTTAGCCAAACGGTTGGGTGCCGAGCATCCTGGTTTTGAGATGACGCCGCTGGAATTGATTGACCGTACATTACAGGATTCCGGTTGGGGTGATGTGGAAAGTTTACGGGAAAATCGCTGGATCGACTGTCAGCCGGAGTTCAATCAGGCCCATTATATCGACGGCTTTAATTTCCCTGACGGCAAGTTCCGATTTGCGCCAAAATGGCAGGATGTCCTGCCTCATGGGTTTGGTCCGGATGGTGGTTGGGAGCGGATGCCCAAGCTGCCTGAACATTGGGCCGTGATAGAAGAGGCGACGGAAGCCATGCCCTATCGTTTAGTTACTGCACCGGCACGCAGCTATCTAAATTCCTCGTTCACCGAGACGCCAACGTCGACGGCGCGGGAGGACAAACCAACTGTCATGATGCATCCCGTTGATGCGGAGAAAATTGGTGTTGTGACGGATGATAGGGTCACCTTGGGCAACGATCGTGGGGAGCTGCCCATAGATGTACAAGTTTTCGACGGCGTTCAGAAAGGCGTGGTCGTAGTCGAAAGCATCTGGCCAAATAATGCATTTGAAGGGGGGAAGGGGATCAATGTACTGACCGGCGCGGATCCGGTTGCGCCAGTTGGCGGTGCAGCATTCCATGATAACCGAATCTGGATCAAGAGAATATCATGAGCCAAGTTGAAACAGCTCCGGCCAATAATCCATTTTCAGATGGAGTAGCATTTATCGACAGGCAATATGTGCCTATATCTGAGGCACGCATCCCCATCACGGATTGGGGGTTCCTGCGATCGGATGTGACCTATGACGTAGTAGCCGTATGGGGTGGTGGTTTTTTTCGTCTGCAAGATCATTTGGACCGGTTTTTCCGCGGCATTGGCAAGCTTAACATGCAATCGCCTTATGACCGTGAAAACATCACATCGATCCTGACGGAATGCGTCAGTCGTTCTGATTTACGCGAATCTTATGTTAAAATGATCCTAACCAGAGGTAGCCCACCACCCGGCAGCCGCGATCCGCGTGATTGCGAGAACCGATTTTATGCGCTTGCCATACCTTATGTCTGGATTGCGGACGAGGAAAAGCAGGCGGAAGGACTGCATATGTCCGTCGGTACAGTGCCACAAATTTCGCCGGAATCAGTCGACCCGACCGTGAAGAATTTTCATTGGGGTGACATGCTCAAGGGATTGTTCGAGGCCTATGACCGTGGTGCGGAAACCGTCGTCTTGACCGATGGTAATGGCAATATCACAGAGGGGCCAGGGTTCAACTTGTTTGCAAACATTAGCGGTCGTCTGGTTACCCCAGAAAGCGGTGTTTTGTTAGGCATTACCCGCATGACGGTGATCGAGTTGGCTGAATTGTTGAACGTCAAGGTAGAAGTGGGCACTCTAACAGAACGGGAGTTGCGCAGCGCGGACGAGGTGTTTGTTTCTTCGACGGCTGGCGGGGTCATGCCCGTTTCACGTCTTGATGGCGATCCAATCGGCGATGGAGCGCCAGGTCCGTTGACGCAACGGCTGCGACAGATGTACTGGGACGCGCACGACGACGACAAGTATGTTACGTGGATCGACTATCGCTAGCAGCCTGAAGCGGGCGGGAAAGGCCTAGTGCCAATGGAACGGTCGTTAGTGCGAAAAGCCCGACCACGGCCAAGGTTTGTACGACGCCAAGTAAATCGCTAAGCACGCCAAAAACAGCCGGGGCTATGGCCCAGGCTCCCATGGTGAGGGTCATGAATAGACCGAAACCACGGCCATGACGCTCCGGAACAACGAATTCCGCCACGCTTGCGTACAAAACGGACGAAGTGCCGTTCAGTGCCACGCCTACAATTGGTAACAGCCAAAAACAGGCTTCTAGTGGTAGTGGTAAAAGTAACAAAATACCGCCGGCGGTCGCCAGTTCGCTAATAACGGCTGTGCGTACAATGCCCAGGCGCTCAGCGATCACGCCGCAAACGAGTTTACCTGCGGCACCGCCCGCAAATACCAGAACCAGGGCACCACCAATCGCCTCTATCCCCGCTCCTTTGATAATTAGCAGGAATGGTAGGAACGTTATAAAGGCGGCGCGGCAGGCTCCGTCGACCATTGATACAGCGGATAAAATAGCATATCCGCTTCGCTGGTGAATGCCCCAGTCACCTAATTTCAGACTATCTGGCGTAGAATTTTGGCGCTTGGGTACATTTTTAGGACGGGCTCCTATGCTTAAAAAGCGCAACAAAAACAATAGCCCGATGGCGGCGGCGATGCCAAATCCGCCGTAGCTATAAGTGACATAGCGCCAGTCCAGGCTGGCCAAGGCTAGGGCGGCTAGGCCTGGGACGGCCATCTTTCCCAAGTCTCCAGAAAAATTATAGATCCCCAAGGCGGTGCGCACGGGACCGTCTTGATAGGCTCTTGCCACAAGGGTAGAATTTAAGGGGTGTTGCGGGCTGTTGCCGATGCCGGCTAGGACAAGCGCCAGGGCCAAGCCAAGCGCGCCACCGGCAAAACCCAACAGACAAAATCCCGTGCCGGCGAGAAATGTGCCAACCACTAGGATACGCCGCTCCCCCCAACGCTCAGCGGCAAGGCCCGCCGGAAGCTGGCCGATGGACATTGCGCCAGAGTAAGTGGACGAGATAACGCCAACTTGGCTAAGGGAGAGGCCGAATTCCCCCTGCCATACCGGCAGCAAAATAATGATCAGATCAGAAAATCCGTCATGTATGAAATGGGTACTGCATGTCGCGCCAAGTACACGCCTCCGCCGCTTGATCAGTGGTCCAATCACCATTTCGCACCGGGTGGCCGCTTGATCGTGTCCAAGAATTCCAGGACATGGGCATGCAGAGCCGGACCCGCACTAATCACCGATTTGTGCCGGGGGTCGGACCGGTTATAGACAAAATTCTGGCCATGAGAGCTTGTGTTGACGCCGC
>CAJWZI010000071.1 GCA_913049615.1 uncultured Alphaproteobacteria bacterium
TGACCCCACTCACGCCGGGCCACACCCCAGTACGCTCGGGGCTTTGGAACGCCGCCAAACACAACAGGGCCAGCCCGGCGGCTAACAAGAAAAACCCAACGACAAAGACGGTGGTTCTGGCAATATCGCCGGCCGGGATAGGACGCTCAGGTCGTTCCCGCGCATCGATGTCTGCGTCAAATGCGTCGTTGAGGTACATCCCACCGAGATAAAATAACGTCATGGCGGCCAATAGCGCCGGCGTAGCGGGACTTGTGACCGCAGCACCAGCCAGAACAATGGCCGCCACAGTATTGGTCCAAACCGTTGGTAGATTGGATACTCGACCCAGTTTGAGCGCGACAAGGAGACTCATGATTCAATGATCTCTTTGACCCACTGCAACTCCCTCGCAATGGCACCCGCCACCGTAACGTTACGATGTTCAGGCGGCAGGACATCCCAGGTGTAGGTCTCAACCTCAAGATGCGTACTCAAAGGCCGACTTCGGTGCAGTTGGAGAATTTCACGAAGAAAATACTGTGTGGTCCCTAAGCCTGGTAATTGCTCAAGAAAAACCGGTACATGAAAATGAATACGCCACTCCCCATTTGAGCTATCCGCCGCGGCCGCAAAAGCCTCAGGCAGATCGAGATAACGGGAGAATTGATCCCCTCGTTTCTCAACCACTTGGTGCAGATACACCGGCTCATCAAATCTGCTAAGGACATTCAGCGCAGCGGGGGTCACTTCGGGCACTCTGATCGCTGAGCTCAATTGAAGCTTTGCGATGGTAATACCTGCCGCGTCGAGATCGGCGATATTTTGGGTTGGATTCTCAAACTCTACCGCTGCGTGACACACGTCGTAACAAATGCCGAGATGCCGGCGCAGTACACCTTCCGCTATAGGCTTTGTCATTCCAAGGGATTTGCCCAATTTAGAACACGCCGAGGATGAGAAAAGATACTGATTGAAAAACTGAATCGTTTCCTCGACTGTCTCTAGCAAACAACAAGGTTCGGGCTCCAACGCGAGAGCAATATGCCGACCCACTCGCGCCTCTATCGCGTACAGGTGAGCGACGTGGGCGATCAGATTCTCTGCAATGCTACTCAAGTTTCCTTTGGCCCAGGGCTTGAAGGTTCCCGGCACCGTGCTGATACTCCCGATCAGCCCTTCAGGCAACAAGTCCGCCAACAGGTCGGCCAATTCGTTGGTGTATGTGAGCCGTGCCGGTGAGGTCCAATCCGGCCGGTAGGCGCCGGCTTTTACCTGTTCACCGTGAAAGGGTCCATAAGGGAACCCATTCAGCGTGAACACATAGTGATTACCCGTTTCCAGAAGTTCCAGCAACTGGGCTCGTGGCTCGGGCTGTTGTAAGGCCCTCGAAGCGGCTGCAGACAGGCGAAGACCTACTCCAAAAGGAGCCTCGCCTGCGACCTCAGTGCGGATCAGCGGTAAATTCTTCTCAAGACCCGCGCGAACCTCGGGCCAGGTATTGCCAGCATGAATATTGGTGCAGTATGTAAGGTGCCCAAGATCGGGCTCGCCACCCAGGCGCATTTAAGGCAACTGCCGAAACTTGAGCCACTCAATCGATTGGGCGATCAGCTGCTCGTCCATCTCATGAACTTCAATCCCTGTACCGAGGCTGGTAAGAAGCGTAATCGTCAATTCGCCACCCAAGTGTTCGCGAAACTCTCTTAGCCCAGCCAAGATCTCCGATTCTCCTTCGGAACGTTTTCGTTCGATCGCGGGATGCCATAGCTTGAAACCCAGATGTTCCAGGAGAAAACAGATTCTGTCTTCAAGTCCCGCGTCAAGTAATCCAACCAACACAGAGTAACGCGCGTCGAGCGCCAATCCGATGGCCACCGCTTCGCCGTGTCGCAGGTGATAGCGGGTCATGCTTTCTAGCTTGTGTGCCGACCAATGGCCGTAGTCCAACGGCCGGGCACTACCCATTTCAAACGGATCCCCACCGTGGGCGATCTGGTGCATGTGTAATTTGGCGCAGCGTTTGATTAACGTCGACATCGCCGCACGATCGAATGTCGCCAGCAGATCTGCATTACGCTCAAGCCAGGTAAAGAATGTGGCATCTCTAATAAGCGCGACTTTCACCGCCTCGGCCATGCCAGCAATCTTATCGCGACTCGGGAGTGACACCACAAAATTAAGATCATTCAAAACTGCGAATGGCGGAGCAAAGGTACCGACATAATTCTTAACGCCGTAAAGATTGACACCATTCTTCACCCCTACAGCCGAATCGGCCTGAGCAAGCACGGTGGTCGGAATCCGTATATGCCGAATCCCACGGTGCGCCGTCGCGGCGACCAATCCAACCGCATCCAGCATCGCGCCCCCACCCACTCCGATCACGAAGGAATGGCGATCGATATGATGATCAAAGATCACCTGCTGCATTCGCTCAACAAAATGAATGTCCGATTTAACGATCTCGCCTCCTGGCACCTCTACCGGACCGGTGACAAGATCAATCGCGCCGCTGTGAAACTCGCAATATGCCCTGATATCCCCGAGCAAAGATGGGAATGTCTTGGTTAAACCATCGTCGACGAAGAACACACAGCGGTGTCTTTTATTTTCTTCTACCTCGCAAAGTCTATCGCGCAAGGTTCGATTAGACCTGTCGAAAAGCCTCTCGGTGAATGCCACGGGGAATCGGTACGGTACTGAGAATTCCTGCCAGGCTATATCTGCGGACGTGTGTGAAACCACACCGTCGTCGGCACCAATTCGGCTGGGAGCGGCCTTTAACATAATAGAACTCTTAAGATGCCCTGTTGTTCGAAAACCCGAGTAAACTGGTAGCTAAGCGTCGCTACCGATTGTTCAACCCGAATGTAGGTATTTCTCAACACTGACTCTGGAATTGACTCATGATTATTCTAAACAGCTTGGTTTGCCTGTTCATGCTCATGTTTGCCCTTTTCCAATATAATGATCCTGATCCCTGGCTGTGGGTAACCATCTATGCCGTCCCTGGCCTCTGGGCTGGTCTAACCGCTGCCGTTCCGACCCTTACTCGACGAAAAGGTGCGCGCCTGCTGCTTGGTCTTTGCATAGCCCTGGCCCTAGTCGGTGTGGGTTTTTATTGGCCTGACGTTCCGGGCTTTTGGAATCCGGCTATCTGGTGGCACGGCGACCTTGCCATGACTACGTCCCAGGCGGAATTAGCCCGCGAGGGGATGGGTATGATAATTGCCCTCGTGGCACTGGTTATCACGTATTTGAGCCACTCGAGGCGCTGACTTGCGACAATAGTCATGGTGAGAATTGATTATTCATCACATAGGTGACGATAGCCCTGCGCTCATCTGTAGAGAAAACGGCTTTCCATGAAGGCATCTTGCGAAACCCATTCGTGATCCGCTTGTAGACAAATTCCGGCTTGTACTTATAAGGTTTTAATTTCGGCGCCTTACCTGGATAAGCAGAGGCACCGTGACAATGCCGGCATTGCTTCTGCCATAACGACTTACCCAATTCAATATTCTTAACATCCGCCATGTACTCAGGTGAGAATACAGCCGCCTCGGCGTCACCTGCAATCACGATGTTCGGTACTGTTAAAACCCAGACCGATAGCAATAAGACGATGGCCTGCGGCTGGAATCTCCGCCTGCCATCCTTGCGGTGCTTGATCAAGTCTAGTGGTCCGCTTCGCGTTAGTGACATTCGATGGCGCTCACACGCTTGTCTTGAATTAAAAAATACGCCGCCGACAAAAGCCGGCGGCGTACCTTAAGTGTCGACTCGCTGCCTAACCGCTAATCGGCAGGTACGATTTTATAAATGGTATCCAGCGTTCCCACCGGACCCGTCGTGATCGACGTCAGCGCATACACCTCGCCCGCATTATCTTGAGCAAAGGCTAGAACGTAAGGCAATTTACCCGTCTGAGTCTGGCCCAATCCTTTCAACTCGGCGAGATTTGTCACCTCGGCAATTTCCATTGACCATTTACCATCAGCACCTTTGGTCCCCATGAAAATCTGGCCATCCATCTCGGCAAAACCTTTACTCCAATCACCGAAGATGTATTTACCGTCCCACGCCTTATGAGCGCCGCGGTAAACGTAACCACCTGTAACGGAAACGCCCTTACAACCGTCTGGTTGCGCGGTGCAGTTGTTGTACTCAAGGATGGGCGCTGCGAGCCCACCTGAATCACACCATGTCGGGTGATTATCTGGTTTCTGGTAATCGAAACAATGATTCGCTTCCATTCGACGCCAGCCGTAGTTACCGCCCTTCTCAATCACAGAAATCTCTTCATAGCTGTTTTGTTGCACATCGCCACAAAACAATGCACCGCTACCTGTATCGAAGGAACAGCGCCACGGATTACGCAGACCAAAAGCATAAATTTCCGGCGCAATGCCGTCTTTACCCACAAAGGGATTATCAGCAGGAATGCTGTATGAGCCGGCATCATAGCCGTTAACATCGATACGCAGTATCTTACCGTGTAACACAGACAGATCCTGGCCGTTTCCCTCGGTCACGTTATGACCGATTCCCCAGTCGTTGGCATAGCCACCGTCACCGGAAGAAATGTAAAGGTATCCATCGGGACCAAAGCCTATCCAGTGGCCATTATGATTAAACTGCGGCCAATCGATTGCTGTGATGACACGGCCCGAGTTCGCATCGGCCCGATTTGGATCGTCTGCTGAGACCGTGTACTCCGCCACCGTATTGGTGTGATCCCACCAGAATTCCTTGCCCAGGTCACCCTGAAAGTCAAGATGGCCACTGTAGGCGATGTAGAACTTGCCGTTTTTCGCGTAGTCTGGATGAAAGGCCAAACCCAGAAGCCCTCTTTCATCAAAATCCTTCCACAGTTGCGGAATATGATTCCGAACATCCAGAAACGGATCACCCTGCAACTGACCATTGGGATGCAGAATCTTAATCAAACCGAATTGTTCGATGATGAACTGACGATCATCGCCTGCCGGCTGTACCATCGCTAACGGTGTATTAATCTTGCTGACATGCGGCACCATTTTGACTTTGACAGCGCCCGCTGATCCGCTCAGTGCCAGCAATGCGGTAGCGATCGAAACCACTAACATTTTTCGTACTTGCATCTGTAGTTCCTCCTTAGATTACAGAATCCAACATCACGAACGGTAGGTTAATCCGACATGATGGGGGTGTGAAAACCACAGAAACAATATAGCGACTCAGATTAGCCTTGTCTATTGTGGATAAATGGCCCGTCTCTGGAGTATTCGAGGCTGCGTTGGCGGTGATTTATCCCGTTACCGGTCTCGAACATCCACTAGTTGCTAGTAAATAATGGGACGGCGCCCCACCACTTCGGTCAGCAAACCTAAGAAAATACCCTAGAACGCCTGTTTGGGGCCTTACTCAATAATGAGATCGTCTTCGCGGCGTCCAGGCTGGACGACCTTAGGTTCTCGCCCGCCGCGAAGAATCGAGTTACCCTCGTACACGGTACGCTGGTCAATTGGTGCTGGATCCAACCAGTCATTCTCGGAGATCTGTCCACTCTGGCCATAAGCATCAAGGGCATTTTGGTAGCACGCGAGCCTTACCTGTTCCTTCGGAATACCGCTTTCCAAAGCGAGATGGGCCGTTTTTGCGACCCCCAACGGTTCTGAAATACCCCAGTCACAGGCTGAGTCAACAATAATGCGTTCGGCACCATATTCTCGGAGAATCTCGACCATGCGCTGGTTACCCATCTTGGTGCTCGGGTAAATTGAAAAAGCAGCCCAGAAACCTCGGTCGAGTGTCTCTCGCACTGTTTCCTCGTTGTTGTGATCGATTACTACTTTGTTGGGAGCAATGTTGTGCTCCACGCAAACATCCATTGAACGGGTCGTTCCGCGTTTCTTGTCTCGATGCGGCGTGTGAATCATCACAGGCAGAGTGAGTTCGATCGCTAGATCAATTTGCTGACGAAAATATTTGTCTTCAAGCGCTGTCTGCTCGTCGTAACCAATCTCACCGATCGCAACCACCCCCTCCTTAAGCGCAAACCGCGGCAGGATCTCCATCACCGCCTCCGCCAGCTCTTCGTTGTTTGCTTCTTTGGAGTTAAGGCCGATCGTACAGTAATGACGCACACCAAATTGACCTGCCCGAAAGCGTTCAAACCCAACAATATGTGACAAGTAATCCAGGTACGATCCAACATGGGTCCGTGGTTGCCCGATCCAGAATGCGGGCTCTATCACGGCCACCACCCCGGCTGCAGCCATCGCTTCATAATCATCCGTCGTGCGAGAGATCATGTGTGCATGGGGGTCGATTAGCATCATATTGATTTGCTCCGATGAGTAACTTGGTCTAGAACGCGATCGTTAATTATGGAGCTCTCGCACCGTCCTTGAATGACTTCCAACTCAAAGCCCCTGACGCCATCATGGACCGAAGCTCCGGTACCGTGTCAAGCAGGTCCTGCACTCCCGGCTCGGAGCAAACATTTAGTGCCAGCGCGGCCGCTTGTCGCGACACCGGATTTCCCTCGCCTAAGACGCGCTCCAGATCTTCCAACGCAGAGCCTTCGGCATACGGACCCACACAGCGCCAGAGCTCCGGAGTCACTGGGCGCCCCGCTGCCCAGCGCTCATGAGCATAGTCACACAGCATCTGGGCCAATTCTGAATTAGCACGTGCATCCAAACCTTGAATCGGATATAGCGAGCTGTCCACGAAGAGCGCCTTCAGCACCATATGATTCCAACGGTGGTCATCGAATTGCTCGAACGGAAAGGGATTGCGGTGTGCGATAGCCTCAAACTCTGACCGCATATTGGTTCGCAATCCTTCCGCAACTTGGTCGTTCAGCGTTTGGGGTTCGGCATAAAGCGGCAACCCACTGTAGTAAGCGATCCGTTCCCCTACATCCGCCCCACGACATAAATCAACAAAAGCCGCGGCAAAGTCGCCCCTCCCATCAAAGGTAGTCAACAGAGTGACCACCCGCGCGGCTACATCGACACTCCAGTTTTTAGGATTCCAGCCTGGACGAATACCATCAGC
>CAJWZI010000072.1 GCA_913049615.1 uncultured Alphaproteobacteria bacterium
GTTGAAACGCCGGTAATTGACCGCAGAAAGTTTGTTGGCAACTCACAGGGGCCGTTGATCCTGGAAAGCGCTGATTGCACCGTCGCTGTTCCTCCAGCAGGCATCGTTGAGGGGAAAGGCAATGGCAACTTGATGATATCACTACCTGTCGAAGGAATGAAAAAGTGACGGGCATCGACCCTATCACTTTCGCAGTGATAAAAAATGGTTTGGAGACCATCGTCAACGACATGGCATACACCGTGATGCGGACCGCCCGCTCCCCCATTGTCCGGGATGTTTTGGATTATTCGGCAACAATTTGCGATGCCCGGGGACTAATTCTGGCGCAGGCTAAGACAGTGGCACTACACTTGGGGGCGGTTCCTGATGCCATGGACGTGGTCATGCACACGTTCGGCGATAATTTGGCGGACGGGGATGTAATCATTCTTAACGATCCCTACGCAGGCGGTATGCATCTACCGGATATCTTTATGTTTAAGCCGATCTTTCATGGCGGGTCCCTACAGGGTTTTGCTGTGGTAATCGCCCACCATTCGGATGTCGGAGGCCGGGTACCTGGCTCGAACGCCTCCGATTCTACTGAGATATTTCAGGAAGGTCTTCGAATCCCACCTTTGAAGTTGTACGCGGCGGGACAGGCGGATCTTACATTGTTCTCATTGATCCGGAACAACGTGCGTTTGCCAAATATGTTGATCGGTGATTTGCAGGCGCAACTGGCAACTTGCGGTATTGGCGAGCAAGCCTTTATCGCATTGATAGAAAAACATGGGGTACACGGTCTGCGAGACTATTTTGACGCCCTTTTGGACTATGGCGAGCGATTGACGCGGAAGGCAATTCGGGATTGGCCTGACGGCCGCTATACCTTCACCGACTATATCGACGACGATGGATTTGCGCAGGGACCAATTCCAATTGCCTGTGCCATTGAGGTCCAGCGCGATCATCTGAATGTCGATTTCTCGGGCTCTAGCGAACAGGTAAAGGGAGCGATCAATTGCACGCTATCCTACACCAAATCATCAACTTACATCGGTATTAGATGTGCCCTGGGTCGGGAAATTCCAAATAATGCCGGAATCTATCGCTGCATTTCGATCAGCGCCCCAGAAGGTTCCATCCTGAACCCGCGTATGCCTGCGGCTGTGGCGGCACGCGCGCTGACCGGTTATCGGGTTGTTGACGCGGTTCTGGGAGCGCTGGCGGAACTAACGCCCACTCAAGTCATGGCGGCGGGTGAGGGCGGCAACACCGTCGTCAGCATAGGTGGATACGAAAAGGCAAGTGATACGCCATTTATTCTGGTGGATATGATCAATGGCGCTTGGGGCGGGCGGGCAAGTAAGGATGGTATCGAGGGCGTCACCAATCCGTCGCAAAACATGTCCAACATGCCCGTCGAAACGCTGGAGGCACGCTATCCCATTCGTCTGGAGGCATATGGTCTGCGTCCTGATTCCTGCGGACCAGGTCAGTTTCGGGGTGGTCTGGGTCTGGTGCGCCAATATAGATTATTGGCAGAGGAAGCGGTTTTGCAGCTACGCGCCGATCGGGTTAAGATCCCACCTTATGGTCTGTTCGGGGGTGGCTCGGCGGCACCCAGCCGAAATATTCTGGACCCCGATGGAGCCCGCCAGGAAATGCCAAGCAAGATTACCCGGAACTTACGTTTCGGAGATGTCATACGCCACGAACAAGCGGGCGGTGGCGGTTATGGTGAGCCTTTCGCGCGTGATCCTTTGGCTGTGGTGGAGGATGTTAGAAACGAGAAAATCTCGACTGACTTCGCCCGAGAGAAGTTCGGTGTCGTAATTGCGGCAGATGGCGCGAGCATTGATATGGCTGCGACTGAGTTGCGGCGACAAGAGCTACGTCAGGAGAAGGCCATCAAATGACCTTTGTACGTGGAACTGTGATCCAGGTGGCGCGGGCATAGGCCAACAAGGCACCTGTTTCGCCGTACAGAGCGCTTTTAGCCAGCGACTTGCGACCCGATACGTCCTCCACCTGGGCGGTGATAACGCAGGCTTCGCCGTGACGAGGGCGTTCGAAAATGCGGGTCGCCATCCGGCCCAGCAGGATCGAATTGTTGGTGCCGTCAAATTTGCTACCAAGGATGGCGTGTCCCGTGGGGCAATCGAGGCAGGCCCAGATAAACTCCTCCGCTACCAGACCGTCATCGTTTGCCAGGTCCCGCGGGGGCACCCAAGGAGACGCGTAAACAGCGCAGTCACTCTTTCGATCCGGAAGGGGGCCGGCAAGGATGCGCAAGCCGTCACCCTCGCGCCGGCCGGGACCGCAGACGAAACAGCCTGAGGCATCACGATTGTCCTCCACGAAAGGTGTTGCTCGAGAGGCATAGTTCGCCTGTGTGAACGAGGCTGCCGCTAATCCATCCAGGCGCAGGTCGGTTTGTTTCGCGGAGGCTAGGATAATTTCTCCGCGCGCCAAGGTGGCGCCGCCGTCGTCGGACCTTATAATTTTCAAGGAAACGTTCAGGGGAACTGGTTTGAGTAAGGTCACCTCGACAACGTCGTCGAGCGTTTTTGCCAACATACCGCAGACATAGCCACCATTGCCTGAACGTGGTGGCCCGCGAAAGCGGTAGTCGATGATTATTTCCTTCACAATAGGCCTACAATTCGTAAAGCTGGCTTTGCTCGAACCGGACCATCATAGCTAGGCCAAGCAGGATGACGCTCAGGGGTCCCGTTTCAATCGTAGGGCGGCTTGTGTAAACCCTTGGGGGAGGAGGTAAAAATCTGGTAACCATCTGCAGTGACGCCTAGGGAATGCTCGAATTGGGCCGAGAGGGATTTATCCCTTGTCACGGCGGTCCAGCCGTCGTTCAGCATTTTTACTTCCCAGGTACCCAGATTTATCATGGGTTCAATCGTGAAAAACATACCTTCCCGCAATTCTATGCCCTTGCCGGCGGCGCCATAGTGTAAAATATTGGGAACGTCGTGGAATACCCGGCCTAGGCCATGGCCGCAGAAATCGCGCACCACGGAACAACGCTCGTTCTCGGCATAAGTCTGAATGGCATGACCGATATCGCCTAGTGTCGCCCCGGGTTTGACGACGGATATGCCCCGCATCATGGCCTCATAGGTAATATCGCAAAGGCGACGGGCCTTTAGTTTGGGTTTGCCCGCGAAATACATCCGACTGCTATCACCATACCAGCCGTCCAGGGTCACAGTGACATCGATATTCATGATGTCGCCGTCCTTCAACACACGGTCGCCCGGAATACCGTGACAGACTACGTGATTGATGGAGATGCAGACCGACTTGGGAAAACCCCGGTAGTTCAAAGGCGACGGATAGGCTCCGTGGTCGACGATGAAATCGTGGCAAAGCTTGTTCAGGGAATCGGTCGTTACGCCTGGCTCGACGTAGGGACGGATCATATCCAGACATTCGGCAGCCAGCCGCCCGGCTCGCGCCATGTGTTCAAAGTCACCGGGCGCGTACAACTTGATTAGGCCAGTATTTTCGGCCGACGCCTTTTCAGCAGCCATATAGTTCATCTTGAGAAGATCCCCATGCCTACAACTCAAGCCGAAGTGGTGCGCGCACTTCTATTCCTCTGTTGTCGATGCTGCAATCATAGCAGATTGCTTCGACGCCTTGGGCCATGGCCCGTTTTAATTCTTTGGCGTAGGTCGGATCAATATCTGCCGCAATTGTAAAGCGGTCGCAATCCGTTCTTTGTACCAGATAAAACATTACTGCCCGATTTCCAACTTTCACCATGTCACCCAATTCCACCAGATGTTTGGCACCGCGTTTGGTAACGGAGTCGGGAAATTCTGCTAGCCCGGGTCGGCGCATAAGATGCACATTCTTGACTTCCACATAACAGTCTGGTCGGTTTTCGTCACCCAACAACAGATCTACACGCGAGTTCTGTCCGTATTTTACCTCCCGCCGTATGCTGTCGTAGCCGGCCAACGCATCAATCTTGTGCGCGGAGATCGCTTCCTCCACTAGGCCGTTGGGATGCGCTGTATTGATGCCGACTAGACCACCATCCGCGTACATCAGCTCCCAAGAGTATTTCAATTTTCGTTTCGGATTTCGTGAGGGCGACAGCCAAACCTCGGAGCCCTCCTGTTTCAGACCCAGCATGGCACCAGGATTGGCGCAATGGGCCGTAATTTCCCGGCCGTCATCCAACTGAATGTCGGCTAGGAACCGTTTATATCGGCGTAGAAGGGTGCCGTGTATCAAGGGGTCGGGGAACTGCATGCCGCAACTTAACCGTGCCCAGCCCTCGGCGCAATCGGCATCGCGCTCTCCAGGCGATAGAGTGCTATAGTCTAATGGAACGTTATTGTCGCGAGCGCATTCGATGTCGGAAGGACCGAAAAACGTAACAGCAGCCGTCATCATTATTGGCGATGAAATCCTGTCTGGGCGGACAAAGGATCAAAACCTTGGCTTTCTGGCCGATGCCCTGAATGATGTCGGTGTACAGCTACGTGAATGCCGTGTCATTCCCGATGTTGAGACCGAGATTGTGGAGGCGGTCAACAACCTGCGGGCCAAATTTGACTACGTTTTCACGACCGGCGGAATTGGCCCAACCCACGACGATATCACAGTGGATAGCGTGGGCACTGCCTTTGGACTTCCTGTGGATTTTCACCCAGAGGCCGTCAAAATTTTAAAGGCACATTACGCCCACACCGGCGCCGAACTGAATCAGGCTCGCATGCGTATGGCGCGGACGCCCTTAGGCGCATCGCTGGTGGAAAACCCCGTCAGCAAGGCGCCGGGTTTCCGGATCGAGAACGTCTATGTCCTGGCCGGCATCCCGTCGATTTGCCAGGCCATGTTTCATAGCCTGAAACACGAACTGGTGGGTGGCGACCCCATGCGCTCCGTGGCGATTGCGGTTTATCTTGGCGAGGGTGCCCTTGCCAAGAGGCTGGCGGCATTGCAGGACAAATACCTCGACGTGGGCCTGGGCTCTTATCCGTTTTATCGCGACGGTCGTTTTGGCGTCTCCATCGTGGCGCGCAGTCAGTCGCCGGATCGGTTGGCCGCCGCGGCGGATGAAATACGTCAAATGATACGGGATTTGGATGGCGAGCCGATCGAAGAGGCGGAAGCCTAACGACCCAAGCGCTTTTTCTGATAAAACGAATTTTTGGGAATGATGGTACCTTAAGCAACGAAGGGGATGAGTTGATGATTGATCTGTATAGTTGGAAAACATCGAACGGTAAAAAGGCTTCCATCATGTTGGAGGAATGCGGTCTGGAATACGCCATTCATCCCATCAACATCGGGCAGGACGACCAATTTACGGCGGAATTCAGTGCCATCAATCCCAATTCCAAGATACCTGCAATCATCGATCAGGATGGACCCGATGGGAAACCATACACAGTGATCGAATCCGGCGCCATTCTGATGTACTTGGCGGAAAAGACCGATAAATTTATGCCCGAAGAAATGGCTGCCCGATATGAAGTGATCCAATGGCTGATGTTTCAGATGGGCGGCATTGGCCCGATATTCGGTCAAGTGCATCATTTCAAGCGAGCTGCTAAGGAGCAGGTGCCTTATGCTATCAACCGTTACTACACGGAATGCAGGCGGCTATACGGGGTTCTCGACGGCAGGCTGGAGGGGAGAGAATACCTGGCGGGAGATATTTCTATCGCCGACTTCGCAACACTGCCCTGGGTCTTCCGATTTGACTGGCAGGAGGTCGACTTAAATGATTTCCCCAATGTGAAGCGTTGGTATGACAAATTGATGGCCCGGCCCGCCCTGGCGCGGGGCATGGACGTCCCTTCTTGAGCCCTATCAATAATCCATCGGTACAACGTGTTCAACAGGCGTTGACAGCAGCTGGCTCGTTGACCCGTGTGTTGGCCTTGGACGAAACCGCTCGTACTGCGCAGGACGCCGCCGGCAGTATCGGCTGCCAGTTGGGTGCTATTGTAAAGTCACTGGTCTTTCAAATCGATAAACGGGCGGTTTTGGCTCTAATCGCAGGCGACCGGCAGTGCGACATCAAGGCATTGCCAGGCGAATTGCAGATGCTGGGCAAGTGCAAACGGGCCGGAGCTGATTTTGTGCGGGCGTCGACTGGTTTCTCCATAGGCGGCGTTGCGCCCTTGGGCCATCCCGATCTGTTGCCCACGGCTGTTGATGCCAGCTTGGGCCGTTTTGAGATAATCCATGCCGCCGCGGGCCATCCCAATTGCGTCTTCCCCACGACCTTGGACGAAATCCTGCGGCTGACTGGTGGAGTCCTGAGTGAAAATATTTCCATAATCTGACAGATATTTTTAGAAATATTACTGAGAAATTTGTGTTTTTGCTAAGAGGTCGAGACAACAATTTTGATTGGGAATGAGCCCTTATTTTGTTACAGACACAATTGGTTGACGGGCATTGACAGCCCATAGAGTGCTGTTTAGAAGGGCGTCCTTGACACGCAGGAGGGGTGGCAGAGTGGTAATGCAGCGGATTGCTAATCCGTCAACGTGTAATGGCGTTGCGTGGGTTCGAGTCCCACCCCCTCCGCCAGTCTCATGGGCGTTCCTCAACCTTTCTCTCGGCTCTTACCCATGCGGCATGTTGGTCTGACCCAGCGTGTGGACAGGATCACGGGCCGGGGTGAGCGGCGTGACGGGCTCGATCAACGTTGGCACGACGTTTTTGCAAAATTGGGGGCGATGATCGTACCCTTGCCTAATGCGGCAATGGGCGCCGGTCATTTGTTGGACGCTTTGAATTTGGAGGCGATCGTTCTTACTGGTGGTAACGACGTGGCCCAGGCACCTCAGGCCGCTAACGTGGCACCGGAACGGGATCGGCTGGAGCGGGATTTGATAGACGTTTGTCTGGATCGGGATATTCCGCTGCTGGGCGTATGCCGGGGCATGCAGATGATGAATGTGGCTTTGGGCGGGCATCTGGGCCGAACGGAAGGTCATGCGGGCGTCGAACACCCCATCACCGTAGCTAA
>CAJWZI010000073.1 GCA_913049615.1 uncultured Alphaproteobacteria bacterium
GCCATTGCTTCTTCCCTTATTCCAACAACGTCTAACCTATCACCTTTCGCAAAATATGGCGCCGATTGGTGGTAAAGGGCCGCACTTCCGTTGGCCAACGGCCACGCTCCCCGGCTGTAGCCCAAGCGTCACTCATCAGCACGTCCGGGCTATCAATTTCATAGGTTACACTGTAGCGCGGCTCATTACCTGGATCCATTATTCGCTCTTCGCCTGCAAGCATCATTCGAAGAGGTTCCCTGATCGAACGCGTCGCCCTGAGCACGCCGGGAACGGACGTTAGATAGGGAATGTGTTCGGAATCATAGACTTCGTTGAATAATTCTTCTTTGCTCGATTGAATATCCATGCCGACAACAAATTGGTATCGCGTCTTCATTATGTAGCACGCCTTTTGAGAAATGGTGAATGGTTGTCCGCTAAGAGTATAGTTTTATTGATGCGTTGACTCAGATACAGCCAAGTTAGCAGGCGAAGAAGGCGGGTTTGTGTATATGTTCTGGAGACCGGAATACAATACCGAGTTGGCGGATAATTTTAAACTGAACCACTATTGTGCCGTAGTTGCTCTTTATGAGCAGCAGACTGAATTGAAGACTGCTCATGATCTTGATTACTGAAATTCTGGGTAGCGCCAGTGACCCTGCATTTGCCGATCGGCTTCATACGATATCTCATGAAGGCGGGCTGGAGTATTTTGAGGTAAAACAGCGTGACGCACAACGCCGACGGTTTCGAGGCAAAACAGATCGTGGCACCGATTGTGCGCTTACTCTGTCGCGTGACATCCAGCTCAGCAACGGGGACGTATTACTACTGGAATCGAAACGCGCAATCGTAGTACGCGTTGACGTTGAGCGTTGGCTTCGGGTACTGCCGCGTGACGCGGCTGTGGCGTTGCGTTTAGGCTATCACGCAGGAAACCTACACTGGCGCGTACGGTTCGAAGGAACGGACCTATTAATCTTGTTGGAAGGTACCCGTGAGAACTACCTGGCGCGTCTACAGGAATTTCTCCTCGCCCATGAGATCGAGATCAGTAATGACGATTGACGCCACAGCCTTGGTCACGGCGCTTCGGTTAGGAG
Source organism: uncultured Alphaproteobacteria bacterium (assembly GCA_913049615.1). The sequence goes on from CAJWZI010000073.1 coordinate 1,089, forward strand.
ACAGCCAGTTTCCCTCCGGCGCATTTGCATTTTCCTGGGGTTTGGAGGTGCTGTGCCGAGAACGAAGGGTGCGCTCAGGCAGCTTATTGCCATTTGTCCAAAACGAGCTGGAAGGACGTTGGGCGATATCCGATCGGGTCTTTATCGGTCGGGCCATGATGGCGACCGACACAGCGGCATTGCGGATTATTGATGATGAAGCTGACGCTATGGCTTGGCCCTCCGCTCTTCGTGAAGGCGCTTGCCGCGCCGGCAAAGGACTTTTGGCTAGCCATGTGCGTATAGGCACATCTGATGCGGCTGCGCTACTACAGGATTGCCGCAACGGCAAATTGCGCGGTCATCTTCCAGTGATACAGGGCGCCCTATTTGCGGCACTGGCTCTCGAAAAACGGGTGGCCTTGGGTATTGCCGCCTACGGCTTCATTTTTGGATTGGGTAGTGCGGCAATTCGTTTGGGCATGGTTGGCGCGATTGAAGTTCAGCAGACGATCGCATCTTTAACACCGCGCTTGGCGGAACTAGCCGAAGAACCGCTGCCAGAGACTGCTACATCGTTCAGCCCGCTCAGTGATATTGCCATGATGCGCCACGGCGCCGGCGGTGTCGGGCTTTTCGCTAATTAGGCTACTATGAGGAATCGATCATGAACCTGACGCCCACCGAGCTTGACCGTTTGACTATCTTTAGCGCAGCCGAGTTGGCGAGACGTTACCGCGCGAAAGGCATCCGGCTCAGTCATCCCGAGGCAGTCGCCGTGTTGTGCGATGAGATTATGACGGAGGCCCGACGCGGGCTGTCACACCCTGAACTGGTAACGTTCGGCACCAGTATTCTCAGCGAGGACGACTTGCTGCCAGGTGTCCGCAGCATGCTGCGCCTTGTCTCCGTGGAGGTGAGCATGGCGGAGGGTACTAAACTAGTTACTGTGTTTGACCCTATTGCCGCCGGCAAGGAGACGGCTTCGGAGGCCATCACGCCAGGCGAAATCATCACGGCCGAAGGCGAAATCGAATTGAACGCGGGTAAAGAGACGGCGGAGGTCGAAGTGGTGAATGACGGCGACCGAACGATCCAGGTGCGCAGTCACGCTCATTTTTTCGAAGTTAATCGTATGCTGCGGTTTGACCGTGAGATGTCCTTCGGCATGCATCTGGACGCGCCATCCGGCGGGGGCGCGCGCTTCGATCCTGGTGTACCTAAGACGGTGCGGCTTGTCCGCTACGGGGGTATAGGCAACGTGCAGGGCTTTGGCGGTCTTACCAATGGTGAGATCGGCGATCAGGTCGTACGGGAGAGCGCTATGAATGAGGCGCGTGCGCGCGGTTACATCACCGCGGAGGGGGATGACTGAAATGGCACGTATTTCACGGCAGGCATATGCCGAAATGTTTGGTCCGACCAAGGGTGACATGGTGCGTCTCGGCGACACCACACTGTTGGCTGAGGTCGAGCATGACTATGCCGTCTTCGGCGATGAATTAACCACCGGCGCCGGCAAGGTAATGCGCGACGGCGAAGGCTTTCAGACTACAGGGACATACGCCTCCGGCGCCCTCGACATGGTGGTGCAGAACTGCACAATAATTGATCCGGTGCTAGGCGTCGTGAAAGGCGATATTGGCATCCGAGACGGCTTAATTGTCGGTGTTGGTAAGGCCGGCAATCCCGACATCATGGATGGCGTTGATGCCGCCCTGCGTTGCGGCCCCAACACAACTGTGGTGCATGGCGACTTCTTCATCACCACACCCGGTGGTATCGAGGCACATACCCACTTCCTCTCACCACAACAGACTTCGCACGCGCTGGCTGGCGGTATCACGACGATGATCGGAATGTCGCCCGGGCCACATTTCGACGTTAGTAGTTCGGGCCCAAATATCCTGGGCCGCCTCATTCAGGCTTGCGATGCGTTCCCATTGAACTTCGGCTTTTTAGGACGAGGATGTATGGATGCGGGAGCGATTGAAGAATCCGTCAGCGGCGGCGCGCTAGGCGTAAAAGTACACGAAGATTTCAGCGCTTCACCGGCGGTGATTGATGGCGCCTTACGGGCCGCAGATGCCAATGACTTCGCTGTCTGCTTGCATACCGATACCATAAATGAGTTTGGCTTTTGCGAAGAGACACTGGCCGCTATCGATGGCCGCACTATCCATATGTATCACGTGGAAGGCGCCGGCGGAGGCCACTCCCCGGACATTCTTAAAGTGAATGGACAACCGAATGTGCTGCCATCCTCCACAAATCCAACCAATCCTTTCACTCCTAGCGCCCTGGAGGAGGGCGTGCCGATGACCATGCTTTGCCACGTTCTGAATTATGCCTTGCCGGAGGATGTCGCATTTGCCGAATGCCGTATCCGACCCCAAAGCATGGCGGCGGAAGACCTGCTGCACGACATGGGGGCAATCTCGATCTTCGCCACCGATAGCCAGGGCATGGGGCGGCTGGCGGAGAATATTGCTAATTGCTGGCAGCTCGCCAGCGTTATGAAGGAGCGGGTCGGTCGGCTACCGGAAGAGAAGACCGAACGGGCCGATAATGCCCGCATCCTACGCTATATCGCCAAGTACACGATAAATCCTGCCCGCGCGGCGGGCATTGACCGCCACGTGGGTTCACTCGAATCAGGGAAGATGGCGGATTTGGTGCTCTGGCCTCGTGCTTCATTCGGCCTCAAACCGCAGATGGTTATAAAGTCAGGCGAAGTTGTGTGGTCGGTCATGGGAGATGGTAACGGCAGCCACATCGGCGCTGAACCGGTAATTCACCGGCCAATGTGGGGTAGCTTCGGCAAAGCCGTTCCTGAACTCGGCGTCACTTTTGTGAGTAGATTGGCGATCGAAGCGGAAACAGAGAAAAAATTAGGCGTAGCTAAACGCTTCGTCCAGATCGACAACGTTCGGTCGTTAGGAAAGCAGGACATGTTGCACAATGACGCGCTGCCAAAAATGACCGTGGATGCTCAAACATTCGAGGTTTATGCCGATGACAAACTGTTGAGCTGTGAACCCGCCACCGAAGTACCGCTGGCTCAAAAATATCTATTACGATGAATACAAAATCAAAGGTTAGCGCGGATGTACATGGACCGGCGCGGATTGGCATAGGCGGTCCAGTTGGTTCAGGGAAGACCGCACTTCTGGAAGCATTGATCCCACCACTTTTGGAGGCAGGTATCGAGCTAGCTGTAATTACCAATGACCTGGTAACACACGAAGACGCGGAACGAGTGCGGCGCAGCGGCCTGATTGACCCCAACCTGGTGGTTGCCGTGGAGGCCGGCGCCTGCCCGCACACGGTAATCCGCGAGGACCCGACGCTCAATCTGCTAGCGGTCGAACAACTGCAAAGCGAACACCCGGACCTGCAACTGATCATGCTGGAAAGCGGCGGCGATAATCTCGCTTCGACTTTCTCACTCGATTTGGTTGACTGGTGGATGTTCGTTATCGATGTCGCCGGTGGTGGTGATATACCGCGCAAGCGAGGTCCAGGGGTGCTACAGAGTGATTTGCTAGTAGTTAACAAGGCTGACTTGGCGCCGCACGTGGGCGTCGATCTGGAACGCATGGTCGAGGAGGCTGTTGCCGTCCGCGAGGGCAAGCCGGTAGCAGTCACCGACTGCCGCCGCAGGCTCGGGCTCGAAAAGGTGATCGAGGCTATTCGCCACGACGTTCTATTTTTATCTTGAGGGCAATGACCACAAGTGATGCCTCGCAGCTGTCGCTGCGTTTTTGTCGTGGCCGCCATGAACGTACCGAGCTGACACAGCGTAACGTCGCCTATCCATGGAGCCTTACACAGCCGTTTCACCTGGAAGATGGACCACCCGGCATGGCAACGGTGATACCACAATCATTGTCCGGCGGGCTGTTTCGTGGCGATATTCTGCTTCAGTCAATATCCGTAGAGGCTGACGCGGCCGTACATCTAGCGAGCCAAGGTGCCACGTTGGCTCATGCCAAGCGCGGGGGTCAGGGCGCTATCAGCGAATGGCGCTTACAAGTCGACGACGGAGGATGGCTAGAAGTCTTAAACGACCCACTCGTATTGGGCTCTGATGCCGCCGTGCGCCAGTGTTGGTCGTTACAGATCGCCCCAACCGGCACCTGCCTCCTGATCGACGCCTGGACTTGGCTTGGCCATGACGGTGCGCCTCAGTTCGACTGCTTCGATAATAAAATAGAAATTTGCAGACCCCAAGGGAATGTGCTGGCCTTAGAGCACGCCGTGGTTGGCAGCGGTGAAGTAGAGCGCCTTCAGGCAGCATTTGCGTCGCCAATTCAGGGATTCGTCAATGGATTATTATTGTGCCCCGAGATTGACACTTCGTTATCCAATAGTCTGGGTCAACAGCTTGACGGAATTGAAAATTGTTGGGTCGGCGTCTCGACGCTGCCGGGCGAGGTTGGCCTTGTCGTGCGTGCGGCCTGCATCTCAGCCGCAGCAATGACGCCCGTGTCCGATACAATTTGGAAAGTTTTCCGACAATGGCGCCTTGGCTGTGAACCGGCGCCACGTCGACGGAATTTATAAATCTAACCACGATCACACCGACGCGATCTATCGACCGAAGTGTGGCGAATGCTAAAATTTTAGCCGAAGATGCGTTCAGTATGAGTTTTTAGAGAATTCTTTAAAGATTGAATAAGGGAACAAAGAAATATGTCGGTTTACCTGATTGCTGATTCTGAAATTCATGACCCCGAAGCGTACGAAAAATATAAGGAAGCTGCGCCTAAATACGTGGCGCGCCATGGCGGAGAATACTGCTGTCGTGGTGGAAAGTTCGAAGTCCTAGTTGGAGACTGGAACCCGACGCGTCTCCTTGTGATAAAGTTTCCATCCCGCAAGGCATATGACGAGTTCATGACTGATCCTGATTACAGGCCATGGAAGGAACTTCGGGAGTCGGTTACCACCCCAAAAAATATACTAATTCTGGAAGGTGTTTAATTACCCCTGCGACCGCCAAGTTAGGCCGTGGTGGCACGAAGAGGAAATTAGTCTTTAGGCAATTCTTACTCACCGAAATGGACGGCGCAGTCATTGGTCAAGATTGACCCATACCTTGGTTGGCAATAGTTATTAAATGGATAACACTAAACCTACGAATTTCAAATGATTGCCCAGCGATGACACGACAAAAACAGCGACGACCATGTACGTAGGGAATTCTGTGTAGGTAATTTTTGTCAAAGACAAATATTTTCCACTCTGCCGGCCCTACAGAAATAGCGACAGTACGCCGGTGTAGCTGTACACACGATTATGAGAAATCTCACCGTTGCAGAAGAAACCAACCAACGGCACGTCGCCAAGTTCTTTTTGGATAGCCGCGAGTTCGGCGGACTGGGCACCGAACATATTTGGTCCACGTCCCAGGCATGTGAAATAGATCGCTCCCTTGATGGGCGTAGTCGCGCGCCGTTTGATATCGACGAGCATGCGTGCAAGGTCATCACGTGCCGTCTGGCCGTCACGCCGACAGAACATTATCTTTTGGCCTTCCTCAAGCGGCGCCCCGATGGCCAATAGCCCGAGTTCCTCATCAAGACCAGTCAGGTTGCGTACCATATAGTCAGCACGATCCGAACCGGCAACGGGGAATGCGCCAAAAATATAGCCACCGATACGCTGCAGATCCTGCGCTAATATCTCACCGATATCGTCCTTGAGCACTTCGAGCGCTGGGCGGTCATCGATTTCGATAGCGACGTTTGCTTCGCACTGGGTGACTTCGCGGACCGGCCCGATCGGAGAGCAGCCCTGGGTCAGTGCGGTCACTACCGGGACGTCTGAGGAGAACATCACGCCTGACAACGCACCCTCAGTGAGTGAGCCGGCAACTTGTGTATAGGTGCCGCGCGACGAGGCTAGTCCGCCAACCAAGAAACAGCCGGCCTC
>CAJWZI010000074.1 GCA_913049615.1 uncultured Alphaproteobacteria bacterium
CATCGCACCGAGTTAGTCGGACGCACTTCGGAGCTGCTGTACACCGCCAAGAAATTTGCAGTAGCGATTAAGTGGAAAGTGAATTTGGATTCGCCCTTGCCCTCTCCATGGGCTGCCGTATTGCCGGTTTGGTTCTAGCAGAAATGCTGATCGTATTTGATGCTTGGGTGGCGCAAGGTGCGCGAAATGGTATCGAATGGTTAGTTCCCGAATAAAACGGCTAATCGATCGACTGCGCCAAGGTCATCGAAATTTGGCTGAGCGGCAGTCCGCTTTCTGCTAGGAGGGCATCGAACACTTCTTGTACCTTGGCTCGTTCCCGCTTGCCCTTTCCCGTGCCGTCGTATAGGGACCAGCACTTCAGAGCCGAGAGTACAAAAGGAGTGAGGTTGAAACTATCCTTACCCACCATGCGCAAAAAATACGGTCCAGAATTTCCGCCAAGCTGGGTGAAGCGTTTGCTCAATTGATCCCATAACACAACCGTTTGCTCTGATTTCCACTCGGCTAGCCAGTTCCCCATGCTGCCCGCTTCCTCGGCGATAACACAAATGGCAATGGCGTTGGCGCGCACGGACTTAATCTTGGCCCAATGCCGAATGATGCGCGTCTCACCCATCAAGGCTTCCAGATCCTCGTCAGCCATGGCGCGGACCTTGCGGGGTTCGAAGCCGTGAAATATCTCCTCAAAAGCTGGCCATTTTCCTTGTACCATGGAGTGCTTAAGACCGGCACTGAACACTCGTAGGGACATTGAGGAAAGATACCGGTCATCTCCGATAGCTCTGAGTGCCTGATTGGACTTCGGCCTGGGCAGTTTTTTCTTCAGGGCCGCTGCGCCGCCGTTCCGAGCTTCCGCCGCCGCCTGAATGTCCTTAAATTTCGTCATGGATGCAGTTTAGCACGACGGCAGGCATGGTGTAATCACAGTGACCGGCCAATGATATAGCGCATGATTTCGTTGGTGCCGGCATAGATGCGGTGCACCCGCGCATCCGCCCAGGCCCGGGCAATTGGGTAGTCCCACATATAGCCGTTGCCGCCGTGCAGTTGGACGCAATCGTTGAGGATCTGATCCTGCAATTCCGTGGTCCATAGTTTCGCCTTGGCCGCCGTCTCTGCCGATAAGGCGCCCGCCGCGTGCTGTTCGATGCAACGGTCAATGAAGGTGCGCCCGGCCTCTATGGCAGTGGCATGGTCCGCCAGCTTGAATTGCGTGTTCTGAAAATCAAAAACAGGTTGACCAAAGGCTTTTCGGTCCTTGGTATAGACCACGGTTTGGTCTAATGCTGCCTCGCAGATCGCCATGGAACGAACGGCGACCACCAGACGTTCCTGGGCCAGACCATGCCACAGAATACGCCAGCCTTCGTTCTCGCCACCTAGCATGCAATCAGTGGGGACCCGCATGTCGTCGAAGAACAATTCCGCCGTGTCCTGAGCCTTGTTGCCCACTTTCTTGAGGTTGCGTCCCTTGCGATAGCCGGGCGTGGAGGTATCTACTAGAAAAAGGGAGACACCCTTGGCACCGAGGGTAGGATCGGTCTTCGCTGCTAGAAGGATTAGATCGCCGATGATGCCGTTGGTGATGAATATCTTAGAGCCATCGATTACATAGTCGTCGCCGTCGCGCACCGCCTGCGTTCGCAGGTCCTTCAGGTCGCTGCCCGTCGATGGCTCTGTCAGGCCGATACTGGCGATCTTCTCCCCCGCCGCCATGTTTGGCAGCCATTGTTGTTTCTGTTTGTCTGTGCCGAATTCCACGATAAAGGGAGCGACAATATGGCCATGCATGTCCCAGGCCGGTGCGCCAATACCGTGATATCCCAATTCCTCAATCACTAGTGCATCGTACAAGAAGCCGCCTTCCGCGCCACCATAGGCGGCGGGGATGGAAGTGCCTAACAGGCCAATCTCGCCGGCTCTGCGCCAGATGTCGCGTGGTGTTTCACCTTGTTCTTCCCATTCTGGCACGTGGGGTAAAACCTCCTCTTTTAGGAAAGAACGAATGGTCCGGCGGAATGTTTCGTGTTCCTCACCAAATATTGTCCGTTGTATGCCAAATTCCATGAACCGCCAGCCTCCCTACCGTTCGAGATGCAGTTTAGCGTGACCTTGGTGGCAGGGTATATCAATATGGCTGACTGGTTGAGTAGAGGAGACGATTATGGCCAAACCGCCTTTTCGGGCCGAACATGTGGGTAGCTTGCTACGTCCTAAAGAATTGACGACCGCCTTCCGCCAGCATAATGCAGGAGAGATTGATGACGATGCCTTCACTGAAATCCAGGACAAAGCTATAGTGGAGGTGGTTAAGCGGCAACAGGATGCGGGCCTGCAGGTGGTTACGGACGGCGAATTTCGTCGAGGCTCTTACTGGGGCCATTTGATCGGTCCGGTCTCAGGGCTATCCGTTCGGGAGGCGGAATTCAAGTTCCATGACGATTGTGGTGATGAACAAAGTTTCATCGCGGCCCATGTGGACGGCAAAGTATCGCGAGAGAAAGGATTTTCCACGCATGAATTTACCTTTCTAAAATCGGTCGCGAGCACGACACCAAAACTCACCATGCCGTCCCTGCCCACCTTCCATTTCTATCGTCCGGTAGAGGGGATCGATAAATTGGTCTATGAGACCCCCCGCCACTTCTTCCAAGATTTTGCAGAGGTTTTCCGCCAAGAGATCGCCGAACTGGCTGATTTGGGTGCCTCCTATATTCAAATGGATGAAGTGCCTCTGGCCATGTTGTGCGACCCCGATATTCAGGCCCAGGTAAAATCCGTCGGCGTCGATGTGGACGACCTGATTGATGTCTATATTGATGCAATTAATGACGCCGTGGGGAGCCGACCTACTGGCATGACCTGCGGACTGCATTTATGCCGCGGCAATTTTAAGGGAAAATATCTTTCCCAGGGCGGTTACGAACCAGTGGCGGAACGGCTATTTAACGACTTGCAGGTGGACGCCTTTTTCCTGGAATACGACACTGACCGTGCCGGCGATTTCACGCCTCTACGCCAAGTTCCTGATGACAAACACATCGTGCTGGGAATTGTAAGTTCCAAGTTGTCGGAATTGGAAAGTGTTGAAAATCTGAGTCGCCGCATTGATGAGGCGGCGAAGTATGTTCCCCTGGAACGTCTGTCCGTGTCGCCGCAATGCGGCTTCGCTTCTGCGGTTTCGGGAAACTCTATTACTCCGGAAATGCAGCAGGCTAAACTATCCCTAGTCGTGGAAACAGCCATGCGGGTGTGGGGGGAGTGCTGAACAGAATTGTCGTGCTATTCGGGTTGGTTGTGCCAAAATTTTATTTAATACAAGCCAGATTCCTGCGGCTAACATATCTCAAATAATGTGAGTTATTGTGTCAGCGTCTCGCCATAAAATAACAAAGTCCATACCAAAAAGGCGATCGTCTGCGAAGGTCAGGAGTTAATTCTGCTTGTAATCGAAATCCGATGCTTGTGGTTGTGCCTTTAGGATAACTCTAGAATATGCGATCTAGATTCCGCCGAATTATTTTGATACCGGATAGCCTTCTAATTTACCTGCTTGTCATGCCCTTCCCAATAAGGCTTGCGTAGCTCAGTTTTGAGGATTTTGCCAGCGCCCGACAGGGGTAAGGGATCGATTACGAATTCCACGCTTCGTGGACATTTGTAATTTGCGATCCAATCGTGGCAATGGGCAATAATCGCGACCTCGTCCACGGACTGGTCATTCGCAAGGCGAATAATAGCGTGGACCTGTTCGCCCCATTTTTCGTGTGGGATGCCTATGACAGCGCATTCTATCACCGCCTCGTGTTGATAAATGGCGTCTTCGACTTCTGCAGAATAGACGTTTTCACCGCCGGAAATAATCATATCCTTCACTCGATCCACTACATAGATAAAGCCTTCGTCATCCATGCGGCCGCCATCACCGGTGTGGAGCCAGCCGGCTCTAAGGGTTTGTGCCGACAACTCGGGCTGATTCCAATAACCGAGCATGACGTTTTCGCCCCGGGCGACGATCTCGCCGACCGTCCCCCTGGGGACTTCATTATCATTTTCGTCAAAAATCCTAACCTCGCAGCCCGGGATCGCCAGGCCGGCTGACTTGATTTTACCCGCCATATGTCCGTCTTCAACCATCCTGTTCGGAGGTAACGCAGTCAGAACTGGCGAGGCCTCGGTCTGACCATAAAGGTGATGAAATTCTGCGTTGGGGATTACGCGCAGTGCCGTTCGCAGTACTGCCTCGGGCATAGGCGAGGCGCCAAACAGGACATGATTAATGCTACTCAGGTCATAGTTGGCAACATCCGGATGATTGACGGTCATATTGATCATGGTCGGCACCAATAGAACGATGTCGATCTTGTTTTCCTGGATTGCCTGCAAGGTAGCCATTGGTTCGAAGCCGGGTATAATAGTGGACGATCCGGCCATCGACGTGATGGCAAAGGTTGCCGCGCCGTTGGCCAGATGAAACATCGGCGCGGCGTGCAAATAATGGGAGTTGGAGACAAACCCAACTTCGCTAGCGAACTGCAAGGCATTGAGCACAAGGTTCCGATGGCTTAACATAACGCCCTTCGACCTGCCCGTGGTGCCGCCTGTGTAAAATAATCCTGCTAATTCATCGCCACCCGCATCCAAAGGCTCCATGTCTGTCCCACCTTCGATCAGGGCTTCGAAGGACAACATACCCTGAGGTGGAGCGCCGTCACCAACGTGCACCACTGTCTTCAGGCTGCCCAGTTGATTTTGGATTTTTGGTAACATTGCACTGAAATTGTCATCTATAAGTAGAACCGTGGCACCGGAATCGTTCACCCAATGGACCACTTCTGGCGGCGCTAACCGCGTGTTGATGGGCACAAAGACACCGCCGGTCCAGGGAACAGCGAAAAAATATTCCAGATACCGGTCACTGTTTAGACTCAGCATAGCGACACGGTCACCGTTGTTGACACCGATGCCCTGCAGGCCGCTGGCTAGCCGGGCAATGCGTGCCCTGAATTGAGACCAGTCTCGGCGGCGATCCTGAAAATTCGACGCCAGACCGTGGGCATTGATCTGTGCAGCCCGTTGAACAATTGAACTGATGCGCATGTCTCTGTTGACCTCCCCATCAGGGGCATTCGTGTTTGCTGCAAGCCAGCGGGATTTTTTCTTCCTTGGTAGTATCTTCCTAAACTTCACGAAGACGCAACACTGCCCAAGTCCGTGGTGAAGCATTTCCATTCGCCATGTTCAAAAGCTGCTACAACTTTGCCCCCAAGTAAAAGAAATCCTAGGAATTGGCGCCTCAGGCGCTTGACACTCAGGCTAGGGGAGCGGTACATGAGGCGCGCTTCGTCGGGGGTGTAGCTCAGCTGGTTAGAGCGCTGGCCTGTCACGCCAGAGGTCGCGGGTTCGAGTCCCGTCACTCCCGCCACGAAGTCCTTCAGAAATCGCCTAATTCATAATTAATACACCAAACCGCCACTGACGAAAAAATTGCCGTGGTAGTACGCTATAACGAACATCTGCAGGCGAGAAAAAGTGCGTCAGCTATTCACAGTCTGGGTTGGGGTGGTGAACGCCGTAACCCTTAAGGGCCTCGCGGATTTTATCTGCATTGGCTTTTAGAATTTCCGGTTTTTCGATGTCGCTGCCAGGTGATCGCAGCTCAACGCCTTTATGTCGCGGGAGAATATGGAAATGTAAATGGAAGACCACCTGTCCACCAGCGGCTTCATTAGCCTGCAATATTGTTATGCCGTCTGAATTGAAAGCCTTCATCGCGGCTTGACTGACTTTTTGAAGACTGGCCATGCATGAAGCTAGTTGCTCTGGTGTAGCGTCGAGCATATTACGAGCGGGCGTTTTTGGGATTACTATAACGTGACCGTCCGCGCGAGGCATGATATCCATTAGGGCAAGTGTTTCCTCATCTTCAAAAACACGCTCAGACGGCAGCTCGCCTCGGAGAATTTTCGCAAATATGTTGTCGTACTCGTAGTTCAATTGTTGAATTCCATACATTTTCAGAACCTGATTAACGGAAGATCCCTTAAGGGACTGGCGTCCGATGTTCTCGAATTAAAAAATTGTTTTTACGATAAGTTAAAGAATATATCGAGATTTCAAAATAGAGGCATCAAATAGGGAAAACGAAACTTCGTATATCCAAAGAGCGAGGAAAAATACTACGGAAGCTAACGCAATTGGGTAGCCCGCCTTTTGGCTTCCGTCCGGGATTTTTGCGCCTTGCTGACGCCGCCTATCCAAAGGGCTAACGGAAATTTAGCTATTCATTTTTCAGGCTACCCAGGAAATCATCTATCATGCGTGGTAGGTCGTGGGTCGGTTGCCAGCCCCATTCGTCCCGCGCGCAGCTGTCATCGATGGTTTGCGACCTGCCGTGCAACATTGGCTTGGCAGGATCAGGTGCGAAGTCGATAACGGCGTGTGGAATCTTGGCTCGCACCGCGTCGGCGATTTCCCCGGCAGTCGGAGTGGGTTTTGTGCCGTCCACAAGATAGTTGACCATCTTGATGTTTTCCAGCGGTGCTCGGGCCAACTGCACTGTAGCGGCGGCGGCCTCGGTGATATACATCACGGGAACCCGGGTTTCCGGCGTGGTCCAGACGGTGAAAGGGTTGCCTTTTGCGCTCTCCTCGATCATCCAGGAGGTGTATTGCACCATGCCCGGTGTCGTGACCCCGGGCCCAATCACGGATGGGTAGCGCAGGCCGCGGAAATCGAGGCCGTATTTACGCTTGAAGACCAGCCCCATATGTTCCCCAAACGCCTTAGTCGCGCCGTAGAACAGCAACGGACGCTGCAGGGTCGTGTCGGTCAGCGTTCCACCATCTATATCGTAGCCATAGCTGCCAATCGAACTAGAAAAGATCACCTGACGCACATCGAAAAGCCGTGCTGCTTCGAGCACATAGAATGTTCCCATGGCGTTGGTTTGGATCGCGCTGGC
>CAJWZI010000075.1 GCA_913049615.1 uncultured Alphaproteobacteria bacterium
CTCTACATCGGTATGGCTGACGCACGTACCCTGTTTGGCCTCAAAGGTGAACTGACAAAGGTACTAGACGAACCGCCTGCGGACGTCACACAATTCCGTTACGAAGTTAACATGTCATACCGCACCCGCCGCCTGGAGTTGCTGCAGGCTTACGTCAGCGACCATGGCGAACTACCGGCCGGCAACACCGATATTGATGCTGACAGCCTTGGTCGAATTCGTCCCGGCTGAACAGTAGCTGCGGCGGCCGTAAACATGGCAAGTCTGGCGGGAAGCAAAAAATACAGAAGGAAATGGGGATGGACCTCGCTCTCACCGAAGAACAGAGATTGATTGTCGATATGGTGCGGCGCTTCGTTCGCGAAGAAATCGTACCGCTTGAAGCCAAGCTTGATCCTGACGCCGATGAGCTGCCGCTGGAAGAATTTAACCGATTGGTCGAAATGGTCAAAGAAATGGGGCTTTATGGACTGGATACACCGCCCGAATGGGGTGGCCCGGAGATCAATCTCGTTACCCGCTGCCTGATAGCCATCGAATGCGGCCAACATCGCGCCGGCCTGTATGCACCCTGTTATTACGTGTTCGGTGGTGCCCGACAGGCGCAACTATTCGAAGCAACGGACGAGCAAAAAGAGCAATACCTTTACCCGATGCTGCGTGGCGAAAAGAAGACCTTTTTTGCCTTGTCCGAGCCTTCGGGAGGCAGCGACCCGGCGCGCGCAATCCAAACTCGCGCAGTACGCGACGGAGATCATTGGGTGCTGAACGGCACAAAGCTCTGGATCAGTGGCGCCGACCGGGCTGACTACGGTCTGCTCTTCGCCCGCACCGGCGGTCCGGGACGAGGTGGGGTGACGGCCTTCATTATTGAAACCGGATGGGACGGTTTTAACGTGCGGCGCGCAGTACACACCCTGCGCTCCGCCAAATACGCAACCGAAATAGAACTTAAAGACTTACGCGTTCCGCACGAAAACATGCTTGGCGAGGAGGGCGGCGGCTTTTCTATTGCCAACGACCGCCTAATGCGCCAACGCATCCCTTATGCGGCGGAATGTATCGGCATCGCGGTCAAGGCGAACGAAATGGCAGTGGAGTATGCCAAAATCCGCGAAACATTTGGAGCGCCTCTATCCGAACGTCAAGGTATCCAATGGATGCTTGTGGAAAACGAAATAGATATTCGCGCCATGAAGTGGCTGACATTCGACGCCGCGTGCAAGGCCGACCGCGGCGAACCTTTCCGAACGGAATCAGCAATCGCCAAGCTGCAATGCAGTGAACTCAGTGGCAAGGTTGTCGACCGGTCAATGCAAATTCACGGCGGCCTTGGCGTCGCAAAGGACTTGCCACTCGAACGTTGGTACCGCGAAATCCGAATCCGGCGTATTGGCGAAGGGCCCAGCGAAGTTCAAAAACATGTAATTGCCCGCGACATCATTGGCGCTGGTTTACGGTAAGTCGGGAATACCACTATGGATCTCTCTCTCACTGAAGAACAACAACTGATTGTCAATATGATTAGACGTTTCGTCCGCGAAGATGTCGCGCCGCTTGAGGACAGTCTTGATCCCGACGAGGATACATTGCCGCCCGAACTGTTCGGCAGGCTAGTGAAAAAGACCAAGGAAATGGGTCTCTACGGCCTGGGTATACCGCCTGAATATGGCGGACCAGACATCGATATCATGACCAGAACACTGATTTCGATAGAGTACAGCCAGCACCGCGCGGGACTGTACGCCCCATGTTACGGCGCCTTTGGCGGCGTCGGTCTCGCGCAGCTGTACGAAGCCACCGAGGCACAGAAGGAGAAATACCTCTACCCGACTTTACGCGGCGAGAAGAAAACCTTTTTTGGTCTGTCTGAACCCTCGGGCGGCAGCGATCCTGCCCGAGCAATTCAGACCCGCGCCGAGCGCGATGGCAACGAATGGGTAATCAATGGCAGCAAGCTTTGGATCAGCGGTGCTGACCGTGCGGACTATGGTTTGCTGTTTGCCCGCAGCAATCCAAAACAAGGCCGAGCTGGTGTCACCTGCTTTATCGTTGAGACGCACTGGCCGGGTTTCAATGTTAGGCGCATTGTCCATACGTTGCGCCAGGCTCTTCATGCCACTGAAATTCAGATCGAGAATTTGCGCGTGCCACACGAAAATATTCTCGGTGTGGAGGGAGGCGGCTTTGCAATCGCCAATGACCGACTATCCCGCCAACGCATACCCTATGCCGCCGTATGCCTAGGCCCCGCTTTCAAAGCTCACGAATTGGCCGTCGATTATGCACAAATACGGGAGACTTTTGGTGCACCCCTTGCCTCCCGACAGGGCATCCAATGGATGCTGGTTGAGAATGAGATAGATCTGCGCACGGCCCGATGGTTCGTACTCGACGCCGCCGCAAAGGCTGATCGGGGTGATGAATTCCGCACAGAGGCGGCGATTTGCAAGCTGGTTGCATCCGAGGCGGCAAGCCGAGTTATCGACCGGTCAATGCAGATCCATGGCGGCCTTGGCGTTGCAAAGGACTTGCCCTTTGAACGCTGGTACCGCGAGATACGCATCCGCCGCATCGGGGAAGGCCCAAGCGAGGTGCAAAAGCATATCATTGCCCGAGATATTCTTGGCGCCGGATTAAGATAACCCCTGTTTCTTACAGTTTGGATCCCGCCTTTGTTTGTGGTCATGTCTTTAGGGAAGGCATAAGCTCACAACATGGATCTAATCGCGGAGACTCCGTTCACTATCCGCCCAGCCCGACCCGTGGATGACATCCGGTGCGGACAGATTACCGCCGCGGCCTGGATGGCGTCCGAAATACCGGATAAGCTGCCACACGCCATGGCCATGTTTGATGACGGCGCGCCGTTGGGGCGAGGGGATCGGTATCGGTTAATCGCGGAACTCCCTAATCTTGTAGCGGGTTTTGCCGACGTTCATCTGGCTCAGCGGCATGTATGGTACTTGTTCGTGGAACCTGATTTGCAAGGCCTCAAGATTGGCGGCGCACTGTTGGATACGGCGCAAAAGACCGTTGGAGGTGCCATGACCCTACAATGCCTGGCAGCAGGCAAACGTACTCTGGATTGGTACCGCTCGCAGGGTTTTCGCATCACGGGCACCCATCGGCGGCCATTCTGCGGGCGTGACGTGGGCTGGGTACGCCTGAAACGGGTGGTTCGGCCAGCATAGCGTTTCCACAATTCCACGCCAATGTGGATAATGCTTTATCGCCTGATATGAATGCAGCTCATTAACACAGCGGTGTGCATGTATTAGAAAATATATTCCCCCAGCGGGACAGGGAACTAATCGACAGTTTTAACTCAGTCCAACACAGAACGGAATTTTGGACCGGCAGTCGCCCCATTACCGGGACGACTATTTCATCACTTGTACCGGCCGCATTCGGTTTATTCTGGTGGGCAGGACATTAGTTACATCCGGTCCTTGTTGGGGCAAGCCATGTAAAAATTAAAAAACCCAGAATTGGTGGCGAGCTGGTTTGGCGTGAGGACCCTTCCTATCAATACCCAGAATTTTCCACTGTTAATCGGCAGCATGGGCAAATGTAAAAGATTCAAAAAGGCCCGGCGCTTGCCCATGACGATTATTTGCCGGACGGTACTGAAAATGGGGGAGTTAAAGACATATGCGATACGGATTTTATCTGCCAACACGGGGCCCGCTGGGCAATCCGGATGATATTAGGGCCATCGCTAAGGCGGGCGAGAATCTGGGTTACTTTACCATCGTCTTCGGTGATCACATCGTCTTTCCAGTAGAGATTTCATCGTCGTATCCCTACACCGTAGATGGCGGATTTCCAGGTGTGGGTGATGCCCTGGAACAGCTGAATTTGATGTCCTTTGTTGCCGGCATCACCGAGACAGTGCGCCTTGTCAATTCGGTTATGATCCTACCCCATCGTAATCCCCTGGCCACGGCCAAGATGCTGGCCACCATCGATGTGCTGTCTAAGGGCCGGCTAACCGTCGGCGTAGGCGTTGGTTGGATGCGGGAAGAGTTTGAGGCCCTTTCGGCCCCCGATTTCGACAAGCGGGGTGCGGCCAGCAACGAATATCTAGAGATCTTCAAGAAGTGCTGGACCCAGGACCCTGTTTCCCATGACGGCGAATTCTATTCCTTTAAGGAATTGCGCTGTATGCCCCATCCGGTGCAGGACCCCCATCCACCAATTTGGATTGGTGGCCACAGCAGTGCTGCGCTCAGACGGGTCTCAAAATATGCCGATGGCTGGCATCCTGTAGGTGCCACCTCCGCCTCACCCCTCCCCCCTGAGGAATTCCGGACCCTACTCGATCGGCTAAAGGCTCTGATGGAGGTCGAGGGGCGTGACTATGACGACCTAACCATCTCCTTCAAGGCGCCATCCTATGATCCCGGCCTGGTACCGGAAGGACATGGCCGCCTTTTGTTCACTGGATCGCCGGAACGCATCGCCCAGGATATCCGCGACTATCAGGCCATGGGCGTGCACGAAGTGGTTTTTGATTTCCGAACGCCGCCGGCATCCAAAACCATTGAGAATATGACGCACTTCATGAAAGAAGTCGTGCCATTGGTGTCATAGCATGGGCGGTGTCGCCATTAGGGTTATATATGAGGTGCTATCTGGCAAATTGACGGACCAACTGAAGTGACTGCAATTTGCCGCGCGAAAATACCTAGGGGAAGGCAGCTTTCGGTCATAGCCGATCAGACTGCGGAGATAATCAGCTTTGGGCTGTCATCCGTTTATCATCCAACTAGTGCTATTACATTAGGCCATAAAACTTACCGGCGTTTTCACAGGTGATTTTGCGAAATGCGTCTTCTGGCAGGTGGCTGAATTGTTCTTTAATGTAGCGGCTGGATTCCGGCCAGACGCCGTCTCCGTGGGGATAGTCGGAACCCCACATCAGTGTTTCCACACCCATGTCGTCGATTAGCTTTCCGCCTACATTATCGAACTGGAAGGTGGCCTTGCACTGCCGCTTCCAATATTCACTGGGCGGCATAGTTATAGGCAGGTCGCGGAAGCGGTCCTCCCACTCGAAGTCCATTCGCTCAAGCATATAAGGGATCCAGCCACAACCGCTTTCACCAAAGGCCACTTTTAGATTTGGATAGCGTTCCAGCACGCCACCGGAAATAATTGCCGCTACAATGTTGACCAAATTCATCTGAAACCCGGAAACCACGGTGAAAAACGCCGGGCGGCGAGTTTCTGAAGTCAAGCTATCCAGCTGCTTCGGATCGATAGCCGGGAAAGTGTGGAAATGCAGAGGTAGACCAACGTCGTCAGCGGCCTTCCACAATGGCTCCCACATGGGATCGTACATTGGCGCCATGTCCCAAGAACAAGACAACTCCAGTCCCCGCAGACCAGTATCAGCGACGCGATAAATCTCCTTACGCGCCGCCTCAATATCCCCATAGGGCAGGCAGGCCAGGCCAATGTGGCGTTCGGGATAGTGACTACAAAAATCTGTTAGCCAATCATTGTAGATGCGGAACATCTCGTTCGCAGCCTCGTGGTCCGCCAGCTTGGTCGCTGCGCCCAGAATACCGTAGATCACTTCCGCATCCACCTCATCCATTAGCATATCCTTGACCCGCAAGTGGGGGTCGCTAATGCGACGAATATCATTCTTACCGTCCTCGTAAAGATTAGTCGCGGCCATTAGATCGGCTCGGGCATGCTTGCCTGGCTCGTACTTCGCCCCTGCGGGGCCGACACCATTTTTTAAGCCGAATGAGGTGCCATTTTTGGAGGTCCAATAGGGTCCATCCTTGCCGTCAGTGACATAGGGCATACGCTCCTTCATGGCTGGCGTCGCCTCATCCTTAAACAAGGTTGGCGGCATCCAGCACAAGTCCACATGGCTATCAGCGGATATTCGATTGTATTTCATTACGGTCCTCCTTGATCCCATGGAGCAAATCTTAGCATACCTATTGGCACGTGCTAGAAATTCCCCTCAGGCCGGACCAAAATTTCTTCTGACCGTGACGCACAAAAATCCCTACCATGGCGTCGGGTGGGAGAAAATCGGTTCGCGAAGCCATTGGTTGTATAAGAATATTACTAACCTATTTTAGTCGGCTCGCTCACACACCTCGCGCATTAGCTTCGATAAAAGGCTAGGCCGCAACGGCTTGCTGTTGATATTGACGCCAAGGTCACTCAAAGCATCGGCAACACCATTCAAAACCGAAGGTACGGCGCCGATGATACCTCCTTCGCCAACACCCTTGAAGCCACCGACATTATCGATAGATGGAGATTCGATATGCTCAATTTCCATACTTGGCACGTCTTCGCTGGTGGGTAACAGATAGTCGAGAAGGGTAGCGTTTTTGAACTGGCCAAGATCGTCATAAACCATTTCTTCCATCAATGCTTCGCCGATACCCTGGGCGACACCTCCTTGGATCTGACCATTGACGATGGTCGGATTGATCAAACGACCACAATCATGCACCACGACATAACGCTCGATCTCGACCCTGCCGTCGGCGGCGTCGACGGAAACCTGCGCGATATGAACGGCGTTGGCCATGGTCACCAAGGGCGGATCGTAAAAGTCATTATCTTCCAATCCGAAGCTTTCACCATCCGGTAAAGAGTGGTT
This sequence comes from uncultured Alphaproteobacteria bacterium, assembly GCA_913049615.1. The sequence goes on from CAJWZI010000075.1 coordinate 6,641, forward strand.
GTTCATGGCGTAAGCCGTCTCGGCTACCTGCTTGAAGGTGAGCCCGTGTTCGGGGACACCTGCAACATAGGCGCGGCCACCTGCAACTTCCACATCATCAACCGCAGCTTCCAGCATGTGTGCAGCAATGCGCTTTATCTTCTGCCTAACTTTGTCACCAGCGCGTAACAGCGCCCCGCCGCCGGTGACGGCGCTGCGGCTGGCAAAGGTGTTCGTGCCGTATGGTGTCGACGCAGTATCGCCCTCGACGATATTAACATCTTCTAGATTGGCACCCAGAGCGTCTGCAACAACCTGGGCAAAGGTGGTATAGTGTCCCTGACCAG
>CAJWZI010000076.1 GCA_913049615.1 uncultured Alphaproteobacteria bacterium
GCGCCACGCAGTCAGTAAGCTGCGTGCGAAGGGCATCGTTTTCGCCGGCAGGATTGGTTAGATCTCGAAGCCGTTGCGGGGCGCTTGTCAGCGTATAGTCGCCGTGCACCACGTGGGCCGGGCCTTGCACCTGCTGGCCGCCTTTGATGCGCTGCTTGGTTTCCTTGCCGGTAGCTGATCTTATATTGTAATCAAATGCAGCCACAAAGCTTGCACCGGTAACTTCCCTAACAATTTCCGCGCATTGCGGAAAGTATCGTTCTACTACCTGATCATGCTCAAAAAAGTTAAGGTCTGGCGCCAACGGATACTCACGCATCTCAAACCCATGATGCGTCAGTGTGCATCGTGCAGTTGCTTCAAGACGCCGGGCGTCTTGAACAGACATCTGCCGGTTCTCTAGGTCGACGCCGGTCCAACTGGCGTCACTGCCGTCCTCGTCGCGGCGCGTGAGTACTTTACCATTACGGAACAGCGTGGATTGTGTTGATGCCGCCATGTACTTGAAGGATCCGATGCAGACCGCGTCCCCAAAATCTTCACTCTGCGCATTTGGTGGCGAACTCATATCTGTATGATCCTTCTTGCGGGGAAGCGGCAAATCAGAAAAAACGTGGCAATCACGGCTTTAAACTCGCGCCACACCATTAACACGAGCATAAACTTTTAGGCCCAACCAGGAAAGCAGGCCATTGAGGTGAAAGTCACTTCTAGGGTCCCTATCTGCTGACGGGGCCTTTCCCGCTGCTTTTCCAAGGTGCGAATGCGGTTAATGGTGTGATAAAGGTCGACGAGACGGTTACCGTCGATATTATGGTTAGCGTTTCTAGACAAGGATTGTTGCTCAAGAACCCGGCGCACTTGTATAGGGTTTTTGCTTCTGTGGAAGGGCCGGCTATGGAGATTCGAATTTTAACGGTGGCTTCCGTGACTAAGCTGGGCTCGGAACATGCAGACCACGTGCTAATCGGCGGCAGCCATGGCGGCGTCTATGCGGGTTATCTGGCGGCCAACGCCGGTGCGCGGGCGATTATTTTGAACGATGCCGGCGGTGGTTTAGATGGCGCCGGATTTGCCTCGTTGCCCTACCTCGATGATTTGGGCCGGCCGGGCGCGACGGTTGCACACGATACCGCTCGCATTGGCGATGGGGAAGATATGGCGGCTCGTGGCGTGATCAGCCATGTCAATCGGGCAGCAGCGGCCCTGGGGTGCGCGGTAGGGCAAACAGCCATGGCATGTGCCGAGGCCATGCGTGCTGCGCCCGCGCCGTCTGGCGATGCCCCTTCATACGAAGAAGCACGGTTTCTGTTTTCGGAAAATCAGAAGGAGCCGCTGGTCTGGGGTGTCGATTCTGCCTCCTTGCTACGTCCGGAAGACGCAGGCCAGGTTGTACTGACGGCCTCCCATGGCGCCTTGCTGGGGGGTGACGCAGCCTCGGCCATTAAGTATGACGTCCGGGCCTGTGCATTCAATGACGCGGGCGTAGGTATCGAAAATATCGGCACCAGCAGATTACCCGCCTTAGATCAGCGCCAAATCGCTGCCGTGACAGTTGATTGTGAGACAGCTCGTATTGGAGATGCGCGATCGATGTGGCAGACCGGAATTATATCGCACGCCAACGAAACTGCCACTGCTCTGCGTGTCGTGGTGGGTGAGACACTTAAAACATTTGCACAAAAAGCCCGACAAGGAACAGGTTAGAACATGTCCGAACAAAATCTGACAAACCGACCGCCACGTACGATGTCTGGCGGACGCGCCCTGGCCGAGATGCTAAAATTACACAATGCCGCACCCATGTTTGGCATGGGTGGGTTTCAGTTGCTGCCATTTTATGACGCCGTGCGTGAAGTCGGTTTGAGCCATACCTTGATTAATGATGAACGGTGCGGTGCGTTTGCTGCGGATGCCTTTGCCAGAGTGAGCGGACGGCCAGGCGTGTGTGATGCCACGCTGGGGCCGGGCGCCACAAACCTGACCACGGGTCTGGTAGAAAGCCTGAACGCGGGAGTGCCCATGGTGGCTATAACAGGCGATACGAACAGGGATTATTCCTGGAAAAACATGACCCAGGAATCTCGGCAGCTTCAAATCTTAGCGCCAGCGGTAAAGGAAGTCATTCGGGTTGAATCTATTCAACGCCTGCCCGAGCTTGTGCGCCGGGCCTATGGGGTGGCGACGTCCGGCCGGGCAGGTCCAGTGCTGCTGGACGTGCCAGAGGACATAGCTCATGGGGAGTATGATTATCCTGAAGATGATCTTTACGCCGATCAGTCGGCGATTACCGCGCCTGCATATCGCAGCCGACCAGCCCGGGATGATATTGCCCGCGCGGCCTCCATGCTGGCCAAGGCTGAGCGTCCGGTCATTCTGGCAGGTGGCGGTGTGCATTTATCCGGCGGGCAGTCTGTTCTTACGGAGCTTGCTGAACGCTTTAATATTCCAGTGGCCCATACCCTTAGCGGTAAGGGTTCCATAGCCTGCACCCACAGTTTGTGCTTGGGTCTATTTGGGCGTTACTCTCGCATTGCCAACGATGTATTGGAATCAGCCGACTGCATTTTAGTGGTGGGTTGTAAGATGGGTGAAATCGCGACCAAGCGCTATACCCTGCCGCCCGCCCATATTCCCATAATTCATCTAGAAATTCATGCTGAGGAAATCGGCCGCTGCGTGCCTGCGGAAGTACCCCTTTGGGGTGACGTCAAGGCGGGTTTGGAAGACCTGATCGACGAGATGTCCGATAGCGCGGAGGCGCAGCACAAGGCGAGGGGTGAATTTGCTACTGAGGTGGCTACCCGCATGACCAATTGGCGTCTTGAGGTGCAGGAGCGCCTGACGTCCAACGAACGGCCCGTCAACATGGCACGAATGTGCCAGGAATTGAACAATACCTTGCCGGAAGATGCCATCCTTGTCGCTGATGGCGGCTTTGCCGCCCATTGGACGGGTTTGCTGTGTGAAACAAAAGCGCCTGGACGCTATTACATCGCTAACCGCGGCTTTGCCTCCATTGGTTACGGCCTGCCCGGCAGCATGGGTGCGCAGCTGGCTGCTGGTGACCGTCCCGTGGTTGGCGTAACGGGTGATGGAGGGTTCAATATGGTGATCGGCGAATTAGAGACGGCGGGACGGCTAAACCTGGGTTTGACAATACTGGTTGTCAACAATGCTGCATCGGGTTACGTCAAGGCGCTTCAGCAGGCCCAGTTTGAAGGCCGCTTTCAATCTTCGGACCTAAATGAAATGAACTACGCCAACATCGCTGAACATTTCGGCTGCAAGGGGATTCGTGTGGAGGACCCCGGCGAACTCGCAGGCGCGATAAAAGCGGGAATGGCAGAAACCGGACGGCCTACGGTGGTGGACGTGGCGGTCACGCGCGATCCAAAAAAGATGCTGCCTGGCGTTGATAACCGCGCGGCGCCAATCAAGAAAGGCGATCGTATCGCCTAACCGTTAGTCTTCGCCATTAACGGTCTTAGCGATGAGAGGCAAAAGGTCCGTGAAATTGCGATCAGGATCCGCCTTTTCACCCACTGACAAGGCGGTGATGAAGCCGAAGTCGGCGCGCCGTATAAATTCCTTCCTCCCATGGTTGACAAACGCTCGTGAGTGGAGTTGTGGTTCGAAGGTGCTATGATGAATCAGGCAATTTTGGAGCGCGATAATGCACGAGCTTGTTGTACGTGATGCAACTGTAATTGATGGCACTGGCGGCGATCGCCGGGTAGCGGATGTAGCGGTGGACGACGGCCTCATAAGGGCGGTTTCGAATGGCGCAGAGGTTGGACCAGGGCGTCGGGAAATCAATGCCGAAGGGTTATTGCTAACACCAGGTTGGGTTGACATCCATACACATTACGACGGCCAAGCTACGTGGGATCCATTTTTGACGCCTTCTTCATGGCATGGTGTGACCACGGTCGTTTTTGGCAATTGCAGTGTCGGTTTTGCGCCGGTACAACCAGGCAGTGAACCATATCTAATAAATTTGATGGAGGGGGTAGAGGATATTCCAGAAACTGTTTTGGCAGAAGGCATTGACTTTCGCTGGGAGAGTTTTCCGGAATATTTGGACGTACTTAGCTCTACGCCGCGGGTCATGGATATTGGCGCTCAGGTACCCCATGCGGCACTGCGTTATTATGTGATGGGGGAGCGAGGAGCCGATTTCTCTGAAAAACCAACTGAGTTGGAAATAGAGCGTATGGGCGATCTTTTGGAAGCCTCATTGACCGCAGGTGCTTTGGGTTTTACCACATCACGCACTGGAAAACATCGAGCCGCGGATGGCCGGCTCACGCCGAGTTACGGTGCCGAAGAGGCGGAATTAAATGGTTTAGCCTTGGCCATGAGGCGTGCCGGAACGGGAGTATTGGAAGTAAATTCTGATTTTGGCGAAGGTGAATTTGAACGGTTGCAGGCTGCGGCAGAGATCGCTGGTCGACCACTTTCGGTGCTGCTGGTTCAAGTAGACGATGCGCCTGACCTTTGGAGGAAAACTCTGGACCAAGTGGGTTTGGCCTGCGCGGATGGCCTAGAAGTGACGGCGCAGGTTGGCAGCCGGGCAATTGGTATGTTGATGGGGCTTGAAGCTACCGTCCATCCATTTACCACTCATCCCCTTTGGCTGGAGATGTCAGCTCTATCTCCAAAAGAACGGTTCGAACGTTTGCGCGACGCACCCGATTTGCGGCGGCAATTGGTAAAGGAACGACCTAACGACGGGCACATAAACTGGATGGAGGAGGTCTTACGGCGCACTTTCGAAATTGATGAGATAGTTGACTACGAACCAAGGCCAGAAAATAGCATTTCGGCCAGGGCGAAGACCCAGGGCCGAGACCCCTTTGATTTAGCTCTGGAATTGCTGTTAGCCAACAATGGCCAGACCTTGTTGCTCCACCCTTTTGAAAATTATTGCGCCGGTAACTTGGAAGTAGTGAAGGAGATGTTAGAGGATCCTAATACAGTCTGTGGCGTGGCTGATGCGGGTGCTCATGTGGGCATAATTTGCGACGCTTCTTCACCTACGTCATTGTTAACACATTGGGGCCGCGATCGCAGTCGAGGAGAAAAATTATCGCTTGAATTTTTGGTCCGCAAGCAGACTTTCGACACAGCGCGCACATATGGGTTGCTTGATCGCGGTATTATAGCGCCGGGTTACAAGGCGGATTTCAATATGATCGATTTTCAGGCTCTGAGCCTGCAGCGCCCTAAGTTGGTTTATGACTTGCCGGCCGGCGGCCGACGTATCATCCAGAAGGCTGTAGGTTATTGCCATACATTCGTTTCTGGTGTTGAGGTAATGCGTGATGGCGAATTTATGGGTGAATTGCCCGGCAAGTTGCTGCGCGGTACCCAAGCTGCACCAATCTAGATTTTAGTTCTTTGCGCCTTGACTGGCAGCAAGCGAACCTTAATTAGCCGGCGGGGGAAGGACCGAGAACGATAAGACATGGATGGTTGTCAATAGTTCAGAGATGGTGCCCACTAAACTCAATCATTTCGCAACAATTCAAATTAGTGGCACGACCACTTCCGTTCGGTTCTAGCCTCACAAATTGGTCGGTCAGACCATTCGCGTCGGGCCGGAAAACATTTCCGTAAATTTGTTTGCAGAACTAGATCTATCGGCCCGACCTATTTAGCAGCGCGTACCGCACGGCTAATTTCGCTCCATTTCCCTAGGTTGTCCGGATTATCACGGATGTTTTCTTCCGCATGATACATCGCCAAACGTGCTGCAGTACCTTTGTAGCGTTCGATTAGTTTGTCTGCCATGTCGTCCCAGCGTGCGGGCAGTGCGAATTGGTACAGCAACTCGTCGTCAATCAGAGCGACCAGCGCCTCCGTATCGCCTCTTCGCAACAGCTCCCGCAATTTGTCCCGCATGCCGCCATAACCGAGGTCATCGAACTGGAAGGCGTAGTTGGGTGTTGCGCCATAAAAACCAATTTGCGTTTTGGCTTTCAATGTAGCGTTTGCCTGTTCCTCGGGGCTGTCTCCGGGAATTGCCATGACAGGGACGATTAGGTCGATCTCGCTGGTATCGCGACCCGCCTTAGCTGCACCTTCGGCCAAATTGGGCAAAAGGCGGTTTTCTATATAGTGCATGGAATGCATGGGATGAACGTGTATGCCATCCGCCAGTTCGCCGGCGACCTTGGTCATATATGGACCGACAGCCGAAATATCGATTTTTACATCTTCATGGTCATGGCCCGACGGTGCCCATTGATCAGGCAGGAGGCTCAAATTGTAATAAGGACCCTCATGCTCCAGAGGACCTTCACGACGAAACGCCTTGAGGCAGGCGCGCACGGCTTTTATGTAATCCTTCATTTGGGGTGCGGGGCGGTCGAATTGTGAGGAATAACGCCGGACGACGTGGGCCTTGACCTGGCTGCCCAGGCCCAATCGGAAGCGACCTTCGGTATTGCGTGCCAATTCCCAGGCGATTTGTGCCGACATCATGGGGCTACGCGGAAACGCGACTGCGATCCCGGTAGAAAATTGCAGGGTAGGGGCAGCCATGGCGGCAGCAGCTATGACCATCCAGGGGACCTGGCTACTCTCAGTCATCAACATTCCGGAAAAGCCGCTGGCTTCCAATTTCTTAGCCAATTCGGCAGCTTCGGACCAGGTCGAAGCCCGCGCCATAAGATCAAATTCCACGATGTTCCTCCACAGTACAAACGTACTTTTTGACAACATAGCACATACGGGATTGGACGGCCGTAACGTTGGACATGACGCCTACGGCGCTCGCAACCTCGGCAAACTGAAGCCGGCTGGTCTGCTTAGCGCGATCATGTCAAGGTCGGCCTTTACAAGCGTGTTGTATAGATTGCCATGAAGATAACCACGGTCAACACGGCTACATTTCGACTTGATCAGGTAAGGAAATTTACCTAATCAAACTCGGAAATGCATGCTCCCTGGCTAATG
>CAJWZI010000077.1 GCA_913049615.1 uncultured Alphaproteobacteria bacterium
CAATGCAATGGATGCCGGGTAGACAATATATGATGAAAAATCTGGTTAGACTCAAATCTGGTAGCGGCCTTCATGAACGCCTGTACCGCTAATTGGAACACACTGCACAAGCTTGTGAATTCGGTATCCGTAACCATCGCGACCGTATTTTAGAACTACTCTAACTACCGTGGCAGTGCTTGTATTTTTTGCCAGACTTACAGGGGCAAAGGGTATTACGTGGAACCTTGCCCCAGGTGCTGGCGTCAAGGGGGTCTAGGGTAGCCGCTGCCTGCCGGGTGCGGGTCGGCAGGGGAGGGTGCGCTCCATCTCCCCCCGGGACAGGGCCTTGGCCGTCTTCGCCGGCCATAATCAGGTCCTCCCCCATCTCATTTTCGCCGGTGATGAGGTCCAAATGTCGTTCCTCTAGCATCATGGGTGTGGCTTGTTGATTGATTAGCATGTTCCCTTCCGGATCAGCCTGCAACTCGATATGGGCGAGGACGCGTGTTGTCGTGGTGCGCAGTTCCACCAGCAGATTTTCGAACAGAGCGAAGGCCTCTGACTTATATTCGTTTAACGGATCGCGCTGGCCATAGGCGCGCAGGACGATGCCACCGCGTAGATGATCCAGGGTCAACAGATGTTCTTTCCAAGTCTGGTCGAGCAGTTGCAGCAGCAGCCCTTTCTCGATCATGCGCATTACGTCGGGGCCATAATTGGCTGCCTTTTCCGCCATGCGCCGGTCCGTTGCTATACTGATACGCTTGTGAATTTCCTCGTCCGCGATACCTTCTTCTGAGCACCATTCGGGGATCGGTAGATCCAAGGCGAATACCTCACCAACTTCTTGCCGCAGGCCTTCGGCATCCCATTGCTCCGCGTAGGCCCGTTCGGGAATATGATGGGTAACCAGATTGTCGATCACGTCCGAGCGCATGTCGACAATGGTGTCCTGCACATCCTCAGCGTCCATTAGCTCCAAGCGTTGTTCATAGATTACCTTGCGCTGATCGTTCATGACATCGTCATATTTCAGCAAGTTCTTGCGCAAATCGAAGTTGCGAGCCTCCACCTTCTCTTGGGCCTTTTCTAGCGCCTTGTTTACCCAGGGGTGGATGATCGCCTCGCCCTCTTCCAGGCCTAGTTTGCGCAGCATTCCGTCCATTCGTTCAGAGCCGAAAATTCGCATCAAGTCATCCTCCAGGCTGAGGAAAAATTTTGAGGCGCCGGGGTCACCCTGTCGGCCCGATCGGCCGCGCAATTGGTTGTCGATACGTCGGCTTTCATGGCGTTCTGTGCCGATGATGATCAGCCCGCCCGATGTCAGGACCTTAGCCCTTTCTTCTTTGATCTCCGACTGGATCTTCATGGCCTTGATCTCGTCAACCGTGTTGTCGGGGGCGGTCGCCTCCATAGCTACGCGCATCTCTAGGTTGCCACCCAATTGGATATCTGTGCCCCGGCCGGCCATGTTGGTGGCAATGGTCAGGGCGCCGACGCGACCAGCCTGAGCAATGATATAGGCTTCCTGTTCGTGATGGCGGGCGTTCAGAACGTTGTGTTTGACTTTCTTCTTCTTCAAAAGTTCCGATAGCACTTCTGATTTTTCGATGGACACGGTACCGATCAAGGCAGGCTGTCCTCGCTTTTGGCAATCTGCGATCAGTTCTGCGATGGCGGCAAATTTTTCTTCTTCCGTACGATAGACCTCATCGTCCTGATCATCGCGGATCATTTCTAGATGGGTAGGGATTTCTACCACCGCTAGTTTGTAGATTTCCAGGAACTCTCCGGCTTCCGTCATGGCGGTGCCGGTCATGCCGGACAACTTCGGGTACAGCCGGAAGTAGTTTTGGAAGGTGATGGAAGCGAGGGTTTGATTCTCGGGCTGAACCTCAACCCCTTCCCTAGCCTCCAAAGCCTGATGCAGGCCTTCGGAATATCGCCTTCCTTCCATTGCGCGGCCGGTGAACTCGTCGATGATGACAATTTTGTCGTCCTTCACCATGTAATCCACGTCGCGCTGAAACATCTGGTGGGCGCGGAGAGCTTGGTTGACGTGGTGCACCACCGTGACATTTTCCATGTCGTAAAGATTGTCGCCTTGCAGCAGATCAACCTCTCGCAACAGAACCTCGACGGTTTCCGTCCCCTCTTCTGTGAAGTTCACCGTGCGGGCCTTTTCGTCCTTTTCGTAGTCGGATTCCGAGAGTTTTGGCATCAAGAGGTCAATTGTCCGGTACAACTCGGACGAGTCTTCCGCTTGACCGGAAATAATCAGGGGCGTGCGCGCCTCGTCGATTAAGATAGAATCCACTTCATCGACGATTGAGAAATTAAATGGCCGTTGCACCATGGAGGCACGGTCGAATTTCATATTGTCACGCAGATAATCGAAGCCGAATTCGTTGTTGGTGCCATAGGTGATGTCGCAGGCATAGGCGGCGCGGCGTTGGTCGTCGTCTAGGCCGTGGACAATACACCCCGTGCTTAACCCCAGCTTTTCATAAACCACGCCCATCCAGTTCGCATCGCGTTGGGCTAGATAGTCATTAACGGTGACCACATGGGCGCCTTTGCCGGAAAATCCGTTCAAGTATACCGGCAGGGTAGCGACCAGTGTCTTGCCTTCGCCAGTGCGCATTTCGGCGATCTTGCCCTGATGGAGCACCATTCCACCCATCAATTGCACGTCGAAATGTCGTTGCCCCAATGTGCGCTTGGCAGCCTCGCGTACGGCGGCAAAGGCTTCGGGTAACAAGTCATTTTGACTTTCGCCGTTTTCGTGACGCTGGCGGAATTCATCCGTCTTGGCTGACAGTTGATCGTCCGAGAGCGCCTCGAACTCCGCTTCCAACGCGTTGATCCTGGCCACGGGCTGAGCTAAATCCTTGAGAACGCGCTCATTGGACGAGCCGAAAAGGCGTTTCGCGATACCGCCTAGAATAGCCATCAAAATTTCCCAAAAATACAAATAAAACTAACAGAAATGCCCACGCCCACTGGCAGGCGGTGCGCGAGGTTTTACGACCAGTGAGACATAAGGGCCGCCAGCGCCCCTGTCAACGGAACCGGAAGGCCTGGTCATCAACCATGCGCCAGACAATATAGTGTGAGAATCGGCGCTAACGACTTGTAAGCAATCGTGCAATCATCAATATTGACCCTTGGCGCGGCGACGACCGCCCTTATCCTTACAATGGCAAAAGAAAGTCCAATCCATGATCCTATTTGTTCTCGCGCCACTTTCTGCCTGCTTGACCGTTGTCGCCTTATTTGCCGCTGTACCAGTGTCGGCGCAGCAACATGGGCTGGCTGCCCTGCAGGCTCCACCCGACACCCAAGTAGTAGCCGAAGTTAATGGCAGCAAGATATTCTTCAAAGATGTACGCCTAGCCTATGAATACTTGCCGCAGCAATACAAGGGCATGCCCATTGCCCAGATTTATCAGCCTCTCGTCCAGCAATTGACGGAGCGGCGCCTGGTGCTGATGGCGGCGGAGGCGGCTAAATTAGCCGAAGAGCCAGAGGTGGCTGGCAAGATAAAGCAGGCTCGAAACCGTATTCTAGAACAATCCCTGATATCTCGAGAAGTCAATGCTGCGTCGACCGAGGAGGCCCTGCGTGCCCGGTACGAGGCCGAAAAGGGAAAGCTTGATGGCGCTGCTGATGAAGTTCGCGCCAGCCATATTTTGGTAGAGACTAGGGAAGAGGCTGACGCCATCATAGCTCGACTGCATAAGGGCGGAGATTTCACCAAGCTGGCTAGGGAAAAATCAAAGGGGCCAAGCGGCGCCAAAGGTGGGGATCTAGGATATTTCACGAAGGATAAAATGGTGCCGGAATTTGCCAACGCCGCCTTTGATTTGCAGCCCGGGGATATTTCCGCTCCGGTCAAGACCGGCTTTGGCTGGCACATCATCAAGGTGGTAGATCGCCGAAAGGGAGGGGGCGCTAGTTTCGCCAAACGTGCCCCTGAACTACGCCAGGCCATTGCGAAGACGGTAGTAGCCAAATTGCTGGATGAACTGTCGAAGGAAGCCGAAATTAAGGTCTACAGGATGGATGGCAAACCCGTGGAAGCCACGAATTAGTATAGAAAGGCAGAATAGGGCCGACTTGCCAGCCATTTGGAGCCTGGGTACCATGCAGTGCTCTCACATTATGGGTTGAACATGCCTAAATTGATTGTTTCGCCGCTGGCCCCGGCCGGTTTCCCCAATCTGCCCATAATTCCCGGTTTGCGCTTGGCGGCCCATGCGGCGGGTGAAAGGTACCGCCGCCGGGCAGATCTGGCCCTGGCGGAGTTGGCGGCGGGCAGCACCATCGCCGGCGTCTTTACACGTTCTACCATGCCTGGCGCGCCAGTTGTCTGGTGCCGCAGACATATCGGCAAGGGCAAAGCCCGGGCCATTGTCGTCAACGCCGGTAACGCTAACGTTTTCACGGGCAGGCAGGGTATGGACGATGTGGCTACAACGGCAAAGGCCATTGCCGGTGTCGTGGGCTGCCGGCCGGGGGAAGTCATGGTTGCCTCTACCGGCGTAATCGGCGAGACCCTGTCGGTGGATCGCCTCGTGCGGGCTGTACCAACTTTGCAAGGCAAGTTGAAGGATCGTAATTGGCGGGCCGCCGCTAAAGCCATTTGCACCACTGACACCTACCCAAAAGGCGCCTGGGCCCGGGCCGTGATTGACGGTGTGTCTGTATCGATTGCCGGCATTGCAAAAGGCAGCGGTATGATAGCGCCGGACATGGCGACTATGCTGAGTTTCTTGTTCACGGACGCAAAACTGCCCAGCAATGTACTGGATTATTTGCTAAAATGGGCCAATCGCCGATCTTTCAATTGCATAACCGTTGACGGCGATACCTCCACTTCCGACACGGTGCTACTGGCGGCAACCGGGCAGAGCGCTAGGCATGCCCGGGTAATTGACGCAACCGATCCACGGTTGGTTTCGTTCAAGGCGGCCCTGCTATCGGTAATGCAGGATTTGGCCCATCAAGTGGTCCGTGACGGCGAGGGCGCAAGCAAATTCATCACCGTCAACGTGTCCGGCGCGGTTTCTACTAAAGCGGCACATCGGATCGCCATGACTATCGCTAATTCGCCCCTAGTCAAGACGGCGATCGCCGGCGAAGACCCAAATTGGGGTCGAATTATCATGGCCGTCGGCCGCGCAGGGGAGAGGGCGGATCGGGATAAACTGTCCATCGTGATCGGTGGCGTAGTCATCGCCGAAAATGGCCATCCGCATCCTGACTACCGCGAATTGCAGGTGGCTCCACACATGAAGGGGCAAGAGGTCGAAATTGCCGTGGACGTAGGTGTTGGCCGGGGCACGGCTACCGTTTGGACCTGTGATCTGACCCACGGGTACATTTCTATCAACGCAGACTATCGCTCCTGATGAATGAAATGCCTATGCTGTTGGTCGCCGCTGCCGCTCTGGTGGATATCGACGGCAGGGTCCTTGTGCAACAACGGCCTGAAGGGAAGACCATGGCAGGTCTGTGGGAGTTTCCCGGCGGCAAGGTGGAGCCGGGAGAGAGACTGGAACAATCCCTGGTTCGAGAATTGAAGGAAGAATTGGATGTCGACGTGACAGAGACCTGTCTCGCCCCCTTCACCTTCGCCTCCCATGTCTACGACGACTTCTGCCTACTGATGCCCCTGTTTGTTTGCCGGGTATGGCAAGGGTTTCCGCGTTCCCTGGAAGGTCAGGCCTTAAAATGGATCCGCCCCTTGCACATGGGAGATCTGCCGATGCCACCTGCTGACCGACCACTGGTGGCTATGCTGCGCGATTTGCTGTAGGCGCCGCGATGCCATCGCACCGAAATTCCAAGTTGCCCTTCCGCCCGCCTCTGCGCAGTGAAAATCTGGTGCTACGACCTTTGGAACGCACGGATGCTCCGGTTATCACCAAACTGGCGGGCGACTGGGAGGTCGCCCGCTGGACTTTAGATATCCCCCATCCTTTTGACGCCATCATGGCCCGGGATTTCATCGCCTGGGCCCAGGAAGAATTGCAAACTCAACGCCGGTTCTTTTTTGCTATGGTAGCGCGAGCGACCGGAGAACTCGTGGGTGTGATTTCATTGACCTGCAATAGCGCGGGTGAGGGCGAAATCGGCTATTGGGTTGGCCGACCTTATCAGGGCCGCGGATATGCCCGCGAGGCGGCTGCGACTATCATTGTCGTGGGTTTCGAGGCCTTGGCGCTGCGCCGGGTTGTGGCCGCTTGCCATCCCGACAATGAACCATCCTGGCGAGTCTTGGAACATTGCGGCATGCGGTTCGTGGAAGCCATTCAGCGTTGGTCCGTTGCCAGACGGGCTACGTTTGATCTATCTCTCTATGCCGTCGACCGGCGGGAGACCGAGAAATGAGCGGGCTCGTGTTTAGATACGGCGGAGATTTCGCCGAGATGCAGATTACCCGCGCCCAGGGATGCCATATTTTCGACCAGAATGGCCGGCCGATTCTAGATTTTACCTCCGGACAGATGAGCGCCATTCTCGGCCACAGTCATGCGGAAATTGCTGAAGTTGTCCGGGATCAGTCTGCCAATCTGGATCATTTGCACAGTAGTTTCCTGTCTGACCCTGTCGTCGCCTTCGCCGAAACGCTGACGGCGATGTTGCCAGAAAGTCTGGACCGGGTATTGCCCTTGTCGACGGGGGGCGAAGCTAACGAGGCGGCCCTGCGCGTAGCTAAGACCTATACAGGGGGCTTCGAAGTAGTGGCATTCGATCGATCCTGGCATGGCGTAACCGGCGGCGCAGCGGCGGCCACCTTTTCGAGCGGCCGGAGGGGCTACGGGCCGCCCTTGCCCGGGATTTTGACCCTGCCTACGCCGCACGCCT
>CAJWZI010000078.1 GCA_913049615.1 uncultured Alphaproteobacteria bacterium
AACTCCCACGCCCTTTCTTTGGCCTGACCTTTCTCTGCCTGAACGTCGGCGTCCGTAGCGCCTTGGCTATTGGATTGGTTCGCCGTTTTGACTTCCTTGACGATGACATCGATCAATTCTCCCACTGGGCTGGCCGGTGAGCCGTCTTCCAGACGGGCAACGGACTTAGCCAGCGCCCTGGCTATGTCCACTAATTCAAACTTGCGCCGAGCGCGTGCCACCGCTCATACTGAATCAACCTGACAATAGCGCGACGCAGGAGTGACCCATGGCGCCCACCATCTCACCGCATGAAGGCTTGACCCTTGGTGCGACGATAACCGATATCGATCTGAGCAACCTGGACGACGCGACTTGGCGTATCGTCGAGGACGCCTTCCATGAATACGCGGCGCTGGTCTTTCCGGGACAGCATCTCAGCGACGCTGACCAGGTTGCCTTCGGAAAGCGCTTCGGCGAAATCGAAATCTTGCGCGAAGGTAAGGAAGGCGTGCAGATTTCCAACAAAAATACTGACGGATCGGTCATGAAGCCGGACGAGTTCCGCTTCAAAGCCCTGCGCGGCAACGAGGGCTGGCATCTCGACAGCACCTATATGCCGCTTGCAGCGAAGGCCGGTCTACTGTCTGCGCTGGTCGTGCCGCCGGAAGACGGCGAAACCGAATTGGCCGACATGCGGGCCGGCTACGACGTGCTGGACGAGGTTACCAAGGCACGGATCGCGGACCTGTCTGCCTATCACTCGCTCTACGCGTCACAGGCGAAGATCGGCTACAAGATTGAGACGGGATCGGGCTATGGCTATCACGACAAGGGCGCGCCGCTGCGTCCTCTCGTCAAGATTCATCCGGTGACGGGCCGCAAAGTGCTCTGCATCGGTCGCCACACCTACCGTATCCCCGGCATGGAAGATGACGAGGCCCTGAAACTGCTCGATAGCCTGGTCGAGCGCGCCGCGCAGCCACCGCGGGTCTATACCCACAACTGGGCCGTCGGCGACCTGATCGTCTGGGACAATCGCTGTGTCATGCACCGCGCGCGACCGTATGACTTCAACAAACCGCGTGTTCTGCAGGCAACCCGCATCGCCGGCGATCCAGCTACCGAACTGGCGCCGACAGGCCGCGACGACCGGGCCAGCAACTTCAACCCTTCAGCGACGAACCGCTAGCGTGATGATTCTGAAGTTCGTCTGGATTGGTTCGCCGTTTCGACTTCCTTGACGATGGCATGTCCATACTGCGGGTCATTGAACTTGTGCAGAATGTGTCCCCAGTGTGTCCCCAGTAAAATAATGAACCAACAAAGGCCTAGCCATTTCTAGCTAAGCCTTTGAATTTATTGGTGGGCGCACACGGACTCGAACCGTGGACCCGCTGATTAAGAGTCAGCTGCTCTGCCAACTGAGCTATGCGCCCCAACGTTCGGGCGGTATAGCAAAGCCGCCTTAGCCCCGCAAGCCTTCATCCCGGCATTTGATCATGCGTAACGGTGTATAGATCAACGCGACGGTGCCGTCGCTTTTGACCACCTTGTTTCGGGTCCGGACCAGGCCGCGGCCGGGGCGGGATTTGGACAGGCGTGCCTCGATCACCTCCACTTCCACATGCAGAGTATCGCCGACGAAGAGAGGCGCCTCGACGCTCAATTCCATGCTCAGGAAGGCAAAACCCGTGTGCTGCATGGTGGATTGTACCAGCAACCCTTCGGCGAAGGTATAACCGAGGGCGCCGGGAGCCACTCGGCCCTTGATATCGGATTCGTTTTCGACGAAATCCATGTCAATGAACAGCACTTCTGTCATGCCGGTGGTGTTTATGAAATTGACGATGTCGGATTCTGTCACCGTGCGGCCAATAGTCTTGAATTTCCTGCCCACGCCCAAATCCTCATAGTAGAAACCCAGTCCGACGGTTTCTAGATCGTTGTCTAGTCTGTTTTTAGGTTCGCTCATGTCCGTTCCCTCGTTACTTTGGGTCAATTGCGGCCAATAAGTTCATTAGCGATTATGTTGCGTTGAATTTGATTGGTGCCCTCGACGATTTGCAACACTTTGGCATCCCGAAAATAGCGATTGATGGGGTAGTCGTTGGAGATGCCGGCAGCACCAAACAGTTGTACGGCATCCGTGGCCACAGACATTGCGGTGTCCGTTGCCTGGGCCTTGGCAATGGCGGCGGCCTGAGCCAGTTCCTTGCCCGAGATACCATCATCAACCATAGCTGCGGCGCGATAGACCAAACTTCGCGCCGCCTCGGTCTGGATCGCCATGTCGGCGATCATCCAGCGCACGCCCTGAAAATTGCTGACCTGCTGGCCAAAAGCCTCACGCTGGCGCACAAATTCGACAGCTAAGTCCATGGCCCCCTGGGCTAGGCCCACGCCCCGGGCGCCAATGATGGGCCGGGATTGGTTGAACGCCTCCATGACGATCTTGAAGCCCAGGCGCTCGCGCCCAAGGCGGTTGTCCGAGGGAACAAAGGCATTGTCCAGGAATAGAGGACAAGAGGGTACGCCGCGAGCGCCCATCTTGTCTTCCGCCGGACCGATGGTAAAACCGGCAGTGTCCCGCTCCACAATAAATAGGTTCAGGGAGCCACGTTTTCTAGGGTCGTTATTGTCAATAATCCTGGCGGCGACTAGGACGAAATCAGCAACTGAGGAATTTGTGCACCAGATCTTGGCGCCATTAAGGCGATAGCCTCCGTCCACAGGTTCGGCTCGGGTGCGAATGCCCGCCACATCGGATCCGCTTTGCGCTTCGGTCGTTGAAATGGCGCCGCGCAAGGTGCCATCAGCCAAGCCCGGGAGGTAGCGTGTCTTCTGTGCTTGGTTGCCACCGGCGAGAATGGCGCCGAAGGGTACCCACTGCACCACCAGTAGATACGCAGTGTTGTAACAAACCCTGCACAATTCCTCTACCGCGACGCAAGCCGACAGCATGCTACCGGTGCCGCCGAATTCGGGTGGGAAGGGCAGGGTGAAAAGGCCTAGTTCACGCAACAGATCAAACATGTCCTGCGGGTAGATGCCGTCCCGATCAATGACGTTAGCCCGTGGAGCAACTTTGTCGGCGGCGACGCGGCGAATGGTGTCTTGCACTTGACGCTGATCATCGGATAGGGAGAAAGACACGGTATGGCCAGCTCATTTTATCTCTTAGCGGAGGCAATGCTTCAGGCTACCATGCGGCAGAAAATTGAACTAGGTAGAGTTGGTAACTGAGAAAAATCAACTGACCGAGTGATGTAGTCTAATTCCTAGTTTGAAGGGAGGTGCAGGGATGTATACCGCGACGACGCGCAATATAACCGTAAGGGTGCAGCCGCAATTTCTTGCGGAACAATCTGATCCTGTGTCTGATCAATATGTTTGGCTTTACACCATTAAGATAGAAAACGGCGGTACGGAGGCCGTGCAATTATTGAATAGGCATTGGATCATCACCAATGCGGTGGGGCATGTGGAGGAAGTCCAGGGCCCAGGCGTTATAGGTGAACAGCCCGTGTTGCAGCCGGGTGATAGCTTTCAATATACTTCCGGCTGTCCGTTGCGCACGCCGTCTGGCATGATGGTCGGAACCTATGAAATGGTTGGACCTGGCGACGAGCGATTTGATATTGACATTCCGGCATTTTCTCTGGACAGCCCGCACCAGGCGCGTCAATTGAACTAGACTTTTGTTTGTTCCAAGATCGCCTCGAACCCTTCGAACCGGGGCGAGCCAAGGTAAATACTAGAGCCGGATCGGTCTTTTCTGGCAGCGCCGGCGTGGGCCTTGCGGAAGGCCTCAGATTTAGTCCAGGCCTCGAAATCGTCTCGGCTCTCCCAGATAGTATGAGAGGCATAGAGGGTATGATCTTCCGCCTCCGGTCCGCGCAGCAGGTGGAATTCCTTAAATCCCGGCACCTCGTCCAAATGTGTTTTCCGGCTGGTCCAAATCGTCTCGAAATTCTGCTCTGAACCTTTGGCCACGCGAAAGCGGTTCATGGCGATGTACATCCGGGTCTACCAGACTACGGGCAAGGTTGACAGGCCTCGCAAGGTAAAAGTCTTGCGCCAGTCTAGTTCATCGTTAGCTAGTCGGATGTTGGGCAGGCGCTTGATTAGGGTCGACAAGGCGATTTCTCCCTCCAAGCGCGCTAGGGGCGCACCCAGGCAATGGTGAATGCCGCCGCCAAAGGATGTGGGCTGTACATTCTGCCGGTCCACCCTGAAACCCTCCGGGTCGTCATATTGTTCGGGATCCCGGTTCGCTGCGCCCAGCAGGGTCAGGACCTGTTCGCCTTTGGGGATGGTGATACCGTTAAATTCCACGTCCTCAAAAGCAACGCGGCCGGTCATCTGTACGGAGCTGTCG
The DNA here is from genome assembly GCA_913049615.1 of uncultured Alphaproteobacteria bacterium. The sequence continues at coordinate 4,361 of CAJWZI010000078.1, forward strand.
AACCGCAGCATTTCCTCCACGGCGCTGGGCACTAATGATGGATCAGCTTTCAGCTTTTCCCATTCCTCCGGGTTGGACAACAAGTGCAGCATGCCATTGCCCAGCATGTTGACCGTGGTTTCGTGTCCGGCACCGAACAGCAGTATAATGTTGCCGATCAGTTCGTCTTCACTTAATTTCTCACCGTCTTCGGCGGCGCTAAGGAGTTCCGAGGTAATGTCTTCGCCCGGTTCCTTGCGGCGGCGTTCAAACAGATCCCTGAAAAAGGCAACCTGGACCGCATGGCCCTCATTTACCTCTTTTAATTCTTCTGGCGTCATCGGCGTGGGGTCGATCAAGCGGCCAGAGACGCGGGAGCCGTCAAAGAACCAGTTGCGGTTTTCAACCGGGATACCCAGCATGTCACAAATCACGTGCACCGGCAGGGGATAGGCGAAGTCGGCTAGGAAATCCATTTTCCCATGGTCTTGCACCGCATCCAGGCTGTCGTCTACAAGTTGCTGAATGCGAGGGCGCAGATCTTTTAGGCGTCTGGGAGTGAAGGCACGGGCAACAAGCTTACGCAGGCGAGTATGATCGGGTGGGTCCATAACCAGCATCCAGTTCCGCATAGATGCATAGACTGGCTCGTTCCAGACTTCCCCACCGTATTGGTGCTCAATTCGTTCCACAAAGCATTTGCCAAAACGTTTGTCCCGCAAAATCGCTGTCACGTCGTCGTAGCGGGAGGCTACCCAGAAACCCATTTCCGTCTTTAGAATGGGTGCGTTGGCACGCAACATTTGAAACGCGGGATAAGGGTTACGCAAAAAATCCGGGGATAAAAAATCAAAGCCCGGTGATCTTGCCGCCTCGACTGCTTGCTCGCTCATGCTTAGTCACCTCTCTGACGCAATTGGCTGGGAGGTTAACCCTCCATAATGGCGACGTCCTGTCCTTCTGTTATGGCGTCGCCTTCGGCAACCAAAATTTCCTTTAAGCTCCCTTCTCGGGGAGCTACTACGGGGATCTCCATCTTCATGGATTCCAGGACAATGATCGTGTCTTCTTCTTCTAGGCTGTCGCCAACGCTGGCCTCTATGGCCCACACTTTACCGGTAATTTCGGACTGTACTTTAATTTCTGCCACAATGGTTTCCTCCAGAACAATAAACTGGCCCTTATCTAGCGGTCCCTGCAAGGCGGGGCAAGGATGCGTTATGGCTACTGGAGCAAAGCCGACAGACAGCCGGTATGTTGCAGGATAGCTCGTGTGCGGATGGCTGCCTCGCCCTCCAATTCCGCAAACCGCCGGCGAAGTTCCATCAGGCATTTGACCTGATAGTTAAAAGTGGCTTGGCTGTAGGAGCCGTTGGCATAGGTCAGGGAGAATGTATCCTCACCTTTTTCTGCCGCCTCTGCGTTTGCCAACAGGAACGGCATATAGTATTCTCCCGTCAATTCCAATAGTCCCATGGTTGCGTCCGGCAGGTCGTCTTCAGGACCCAGCCATTTGCCCTCAATACCAGATGCATCGTCTAGTTGGCGCACCCAGCTTTCCGTTTTCATGGCTTCAGCCCGCATGATGGCGAGCGGCGTGGGATCGGTGGATAGTGGTTTCAACTGCCCGAAGATTCCGAAATCACCCAATGAAGGGCGAGTGCCGAAAAGAAAATCATGCATACTGACATGGCATTCCATCAGAGTTAGGATACGGTGAAAGCTATCCTCAATCACCGGCTTGTTTTTTGGCGTGCAACCAACCATGGGCATGCGGCTGATCTGCCGATCAGCGAAGCTTTTGGCAACTTCATCACGCATATCGCCCCGGGACTCGGGGAAACCGTCATCGGCGATCCAATGGGAGGCATAATGGATATCCGCGTCATAATACCAACGATAATGAAACATCGCTTTTGTAAGCCATTCGTCCGCCATGTCTTCAAGTAGATGGCTCAGGAAAGCGTGGCCGGGATCGTCGGGAATAATGGAGCGATAGCCTGGATGACGATCCTCCAGGGCATATGCCAGAGGCGTCGAATCCACTCGGTATTGATCCTCGTCGGGATAACGCAACATGGGAATGATGTTAGGTTTTACATGCGCCACCATGTCGCTGTTTTTCGTGGTGCGGTGAATCCAATTATGCGAAATGTGACGGTAGCGCATGATGGCGCGTAACTTCATGGAATAGGGCGAACCACCTGTGCCAATTAGGCTGTAGCGTTCGTTGGACATCAATAATCCTTCAAAGACAATTTCTGCCGCAGGTTAGTCTAACAAGACGCTCACCTGCTAGGCCAAGTCGGCTCGCGATGTTGTTCTTTTGCATGTGGGAAGAACCTCCCGCGATGGGCATGCCAATCAGATCCATGACCGCTTGCGCCATGCCGAAATCTTCCGGTAGGCCATAGGCCCCCAGGACGCGCTGGCATACTAAGTCGATCTCGACGCCGGCATCAGCGGCGAACAGTTTAGCCGGTATTTCACCT
>CAJWZI010000079.1 GCA_913049615.1 uncultured Alphaproteobacteria bacterium
TCATTGTAGTTTAGAAATCGAACTTTATTCGAGCTGCCAATAAAATCCACGATCTTGGTGACATGCGTGTAATAGGACTACAATCCGACGACCGGTTCGGACAAACTGATGAAAGCGGCAAAAGAACCAACTTGAAGCTAGTCCGCCTTTAGAATTTCAAAAGTTTAGTTCTTCACCTTCTTCATACTGAAGAATATCTCCCGCAATAATATGTGCAGAGCCCTTAAGGCATTCCAGCAATGATGGATGGGGGAAGATCGCCTCCAATATGTAGGTATAGGGTAGATTTCGTTCGATCATGATCCCTGCGGCGCCGATAATCGCATCCGCGTTTGGGCCGACTGCACGAACACCGAGTATTCGATCATCCCCAGGAGGGCCTACGATGAGTTTTACGAACCCAATCGGTGGTTGAATAGTATGAGCCCGGTGATTTCGCGCGTAGGGATACTTTCCAACACGTATTTTGCCGTAATGTTTGCGAGAATATTTTTCGGTGAAGCCGGCACCAGCTAACATAGGAATGGTAAAGACAATATAGGGGGTATGATCTAATCCTTGCGGATCCTCAACACCCAGAATATGAGCGGCGGCGCGTCGACCTTCGGCTTCAGCGACATGAACCAACGACAAATCGCTTGGTACATTACGTGTGCCTATGTCGCCAACCGCATAGATGTGAGGCACATTGGTACATGCATTTGCATCTATTTGAATATAGCTTCGCTCATCTAGAGCCACGCCTGTAGCTTTTAAATTCATACCAGCTGTGTATGGTATTCGTCCCACAGCCAGCAAAACAATCTCGGTTTTAATCTCCCCGGTAGACAGTGTTGTTAGGACGCTGTCGTTTTGTAGTTGGTGGCTGCAATAGCGGCTGGAAGGGATGACATGTATGTCCATGGAGTGGAAGGCGTTCATCATGAATTCACTGATGTCCTGGTCTTCATTGGACATAATTTGGGCATTTGTATCAACCAAATGGACCTCGGTGCCCACTGCATTAAATATGCTAGCAAATTCACAACCGATAACTCCGGCTCCCAAAATTAGTATGCTCTTGGGGGATTTCGTCAGCTTGATAACCTCATCACTGGTGATTACTTTTTTCCCGTCGACCAACATATTCGGTAGCTTTTTGGGCCGGGTACCGGTGGCGATGATAATGTAGTCTCCAGAAAATTCATTTTTGCCAACGGCAATTTTGTGGTCATTCACAAAGATTGCTTTGCCCTGCACTACACGGACGTCGAGACGTTTTAGGCGGGTCTCTAGCATCGAGGTCAAGCTGGCGGCCGACCTGTTGATACCGTTTTGCAGCTTGGAATAATCCAACGCAGCTATTTGACCAAATACATCTTCACGGTATCTTGCGTGCATATACTCACGGGCAATTTCGTAGCTAGCCTTCGATTTGAACGCTCCCTCGATGCCATAGCCCATCAAGGGACCATCATTTATGATCACTGCCCTTTTTCCTTGGAGCGCGACTTTGCTTGCTGCGCTGATCCCGCCGGGTCCACCGCCAATGATCAAAACATCATAATGTTCTGTATTCATTCGTTGTCTCCTCACCCTATCCAGTGGAAACGCTGAATTCGGCCGTTTTTTCCCAATCGGTACCCTTTTGCAAAAAGGGCCCAGCCGGTATGCGGCTAAGCCCCTGATGTAATTGGCTCCCCGGGCAAGACTCGAACTTGCGACAAGGCGGTTAACAGCCGCCTGCTCTACCAACTGAGCTACCGGGGATCAGTCGGCGCGGAGTTTGTGCCGCGTGGCGGGGCGTTTCTTACCAGATACCGAAACACGATACCAGCTCAGAATGTAGGGATTTGATGAAATAGACGATGTTCTACTTGACTCTGCCTTAAATGAGAACAAAATAGGAACATATATAAACCATTGAGACTGATACTGAAGGGGCCTGGTCGTGAATAATGGCAGGCAAAGGCCGGCAGTTGCGGCCCAAATATCGGCACTGCGGGATTGCATTGCGGCCATTGAACAAAATCCGGCGCGGGCCCAGCGGGGAGGGACGCGTTTGACCATGGGCGTGGAGAATATTGATGCAATCTTGCCAGGCGGCGGTTTGGCGCGGGACGCTCTGCATGAAGTGGTAGGGCGAGCAGGCTACGGCCGTGCTTTGGATGGCGCCGCCTTGGCCTTTGCGGCCGTGCTGGCAGCCCGGCAGGCGGCCGCGGGCTGCACGAGTGGGTCGAACTATGTGCTGTGGTGTTTATCAGGGCAGGGATTGTATGGGCCCGGTCTGGCTGCCTTTGGCCTAACGCCGGAACGTTTAATCCTGGTTCGGGGGCGGGATGATCAGCAACGTCTATGGGCTATGGAGGAAGGTCTGAAATGCCCCGATTTGGCCATGGTGGTAGGCGAGGTAGGGCGTCTAGACCTGGGGCAAAGCCGGCGGTTGCAACTGGCGGCGGAAGCCTCTGGTGTGACGGCCTTGTTGTTGCGCCAAAGTGGTGATGCCCGCCTAGGTTTCAGTGCCGCTTTGACCCGTTGGCGCATCACGTCTGCACCGAGTTCACAACCCCAGGGGTATGTAGGGATCGGCGCGGCCCGGGTCCAAGCCGAACTGCTGCGTTGCAAGGGTGGGCGGTTAGGCAAATGGCTGCTGCAATGGAATGGCGTGGGCTGGGATGAAGAACATGAAGATGCAGGAACAGAGCGGCAAACGTGTCCTCTCCCTCTGGCTACCGCAATGGCCAACAGACCGGCTGTATCGAGCCTGGCAACGCACGTCGGGGGATAACTGGCCGTCACGAGAACAGCCCCTAGTTCTGAGCGTGGCCCAACAGGGCGGCCAACGGGTCGGCGCAGCCAACAACGCCGCGTTGGCGTCCGGCGTCCGCGTGGGCATGATGCTAACCGATGCCCAAGCCTTGATCTCCAGCACGCCAGGCCTAGCAGTGCATGACTTGATACCGGAAGGGGATGACAGGGCCCTGGCTAGTCTGGCCGATTGGTGCGGCCGCTACAGCCCCTGGGTGGCTATTGATAGCAAGGATGGCGGCCATGGCATCTGCCTGGATATCACCGGCTGCGCCCATCTGTTCGGCGGCGAGGCTCCGATGTTGGATGATATATCCCGGCGCCTAGCAGATTTTTCTATCCAAGTGCAGATGGCGATTGCCGACAGTCTTGGGGCGGCCTGGGCTGTCGCACGCTATGGCGGAGACATAACAATGATCGTACCTCAAAGTGGCGTCAAGGCGGCCTTGGATCGGTTGCCCGTCTCCGCTCTGCGTTTGTCGGCCGAGGCAGCAGATGGTCTGGTGCGCCTGGGGCTGGGGCGGATCGGAGAATTGTGGTCCCTGCCACGGGGCGCTCTGACCGCCCGGTTTGGTCGCGAGGTTACCTACCGTCTAGATCAGGCCCTAGGCCGAGCGCCAGAGCCCCTATCGCCCCGCCCGGCCAAAACTAGTTTCTGGAGCCGCATGGCCTTTCCCGAGCCCATCGGTGATCGCGATCATATCATGATGGCCACGGTACAGTTGGTGGACGAACTATGCACAGTGCTGGAAAGCCAGGAACGCGGCGCCCGGCACATCGAATTACGCCTGTACTTGGCCGATGGTTGCGTACAGCGGATTCAGGCGGGCCTAAACCGAGCCAGCCGGGAACCGGATCACTTGATGCGCCTGCTGTCTGAACATTTACCCAGTCTGGAGGCACAATTTGGTGCCGACCTGATGGTCTTAATGGCAGGGCGCAGCGATCCTTTGTCTGCAGGCCAGCGCCGTTTTGATAATGCTGATACGGGAGAAGATTTAGCTCTTTTGCTGGACCGCCTAGGTAACCGTCTCGGTACGGCCAATGTGGTTCGTTTCGTTCCCGTGCAAAGCCACCTGCCTGAACAGGCGGTTGGCTTTGCACCGCCCTTGAGCATGGTAGAGGTCGACAATTGGCACCATATCGCTTGCCGCCCGGTCTATTTGTTGCCTAGCCCTGAGCCGGTCGAGACCGTAGCCGAGGTGCCCGACGGCCTACCCGTGCTGTTCCGCTGGCGGGGCATCGCGCACAGGGTTCGGCGTGGGGATGGGCCGGAACGCATCGCGCCAGAATGGTGGAACAACATGCAGGCCGCCACCGTTCATTTAGCCAGCGAAACCCGCGATTATTACCGCATTGAGGATAGCCGGGGGCAACGTTACTGGCTTTTCCGCCGGGGTTTGTACAGGGGCAGGATGAACAAGATACCGGACTGGTTCTTGCATGGTTTTTTTGCCTAAGCCCATGAAATACGCTGAACTGCAGGTTACCTCGAATTTCAGCTTCCTGCGCGGTGGTTCGCATCCGGACGAGTTGGCTATCACCGCCGCCGCCCTGGGGCTGGAAGCGGTCGCGATTACCGATCGTAACAGCCTGGCTGGTGTGGTGCGCGCTCACACGGGGGCAAAAACCGCGGGCATCCGCCTGGTCGTGGGTGCGCGGCTGGACTTGCAGGTAAAGGCGGTCGAAGGTGCTGAACCGAGCTTGAATTTGTTGTGCTTTCCTGCCGACCGAGCCGCTTATGGCCGGCTGTCGAAATTACTAACCATGGGACGGCGTCGAGCACCCAAGGGAGACTGCTGGATCACCTTGGATGATATTTTCGACCATGATGAGGGACAGATCTTTATCATCCTGCCTCCTGAAGGATCAGACGAGGCATTCGTGAACCAGATCGTCGAACTTGGCCGACGTTGGCGGGGGAACTGTTACCTGGCAGGAAACTACCTCTATTCTGGCAATGACCGCTGCCGGCTGGTTCATCTCTCCACCCTGGCCCAGACGGCAGAAATGCCCCTGATCGCTACCAATGATGTGCACTATCACACACCGGAGCGGCGGCCTCTGCAAGACGTGTTGGTTTGTATCCGGGAGCATTGCATCTTGGCCGAAGCTGGATTTCGGCTGAAAGCTAATACGGAACGACATTTGAAATCGGCGGAGGAAATGGCCCGGCTGTTCGCCGACTACCCCGACGCCGTAGCCCGCACCGTGGAACTGGTCGAGCGCTGCCGCTTTTCCTTGGACGAGTTACGCTATGAATACCCCGCTGAACCGGTGCCTGAGGGGCGTACAGCGCAACAGGAACTGGAACAGCTGACCTGGGTCGGGGCGCGGGAGCGTTATGGTGCGCACATCCACCCCCAAGTTTGTGATCTACTGGCTCATGAGTTGCAATTGATTGGGGAATTGGACTACGCCCCCTATTTTCTGACCGTGCATGACATCGTCCGTTTCGCACGGGATAAAAAAATCCTCTGTCAGGGCCGGGGTTCGGCGGCGAACTCTGCTGTGTGCTACTGCCTGGGTATCACGGCAGTGAATCCCTCGCGCCTGGATCTATTGTTTGAACGCTTTATTTCGGCCGAGAGGAACGAGCCGCCAGACATTGATGTAGATTTCGAACACGAACGGCGCGAGGAGGTCATCCAATACGTTTATGAAAAATACGGCCGCGACCGCGCTGGCATGACCGCTACCATTGTCAGCTATCGCACCAAGAGCGCGATCCGCGAGGTGGGCAAGGCGCTGGGACTGTCACTGGATGCCGTGGGCGCTCTGGCCGGCAATATCTGGGGGTGGAGCAAGGGTCAAGGGGACGGCGACAAGGTTCGGGAGATCGGATTGGATCCAGACGATCCTACTGTAGCCAAGGCAATAAGCTTGGCCCGGGATCTGACGGGCTTCCCCCGGCATCTGTCGCAACACGTGGGTGGCTTCGTCATTACGCGCGGGCCATTGTCAGAGGTCGTGCCCATCACCAATGCGGCCATGGAGGACCGTACGGTGATTGAGTGGGACAAGAACGACCTGGACGCTCTGGGCATGTTGAAGATTGATCTGCTCTCCCTGGGCATGTTGACCTGTATCCGCAAGGGTTTTGACCTAATCGCCCAGCGCTATGGTAAACGCTATGACCTAGCCATCGTACCAGCAGAAGACCCTGCTGTGTATGACATGCTGTGCCGGGGCGATTCCATCGGTGTCTTCCAGGTAGAAAGTCGGGCCCAGATGACCATGCTGCCGCGCCTGCGCCCGCGCAATTTCTATGATCTGGTGATCGAGGTGGCCATCGTCCGTCCCGGTCCTATTCAGGGCGATATGGTACACCCCTATCTACGCCGCCGCGCGGGCAAGGAGCGGGTCAATTTTCCCTCGAAAGACCTGAAACAAGTACTAGGCAAGACCCTAGGTGTTCCCCTGTTTCAGGAGCAAGCCATGCGTATTGCCATTGTCGCTGCTGGTTTCACGCCGTCTGAGGCAGATCAGCTACGCCGGGCTATGGCCACATTTCGACATACTGGCACCATCCATACCTTTCACAATAAAATGATAGACGGCATGGTCAAGCGGGGTTACGAGCGGGATTTCGCCGAACGTTGTTTCAAACAGATTGAGGGTTTTGGTGAATACGGATTTCCGGAAAGCCATGCGGCCAGCTTTGCTCTGCTGGTCTATATCTCAGCCTGGATGAAACACCATTATCCAGCCGTTTTTGCCTGCGCCCTGTTGAATAGCCAGCCCATGGGTTTTTATGCTCCTGCCCAGATCGTCCGTGATGCCCGCGAGCATGGTGCCGAGGTGAGGCCTGTGGACGTCAACCATTCAGATTGGGATTGCTCCATCGAGAATGAAGCTCTGCGTTTGGGCATGCGCCAGATCCGCCACTTCAAGGAAGCGGATGGGGAGAACTTGATCGAGATGCGAGGGCAGGGGTATGACAGCCCCGAGG
>CAJWZI010000080.1 GCA_913049615.1 uncultured Alphaproteobacteria bacterium
CGGACAAGAAAATATACGGTTTATAAGACGAGCGCCGGTGTGGTTGAAAGAAACGCGCTTTCACCGATAAGTTGTATAAAACTGGCCTCTTTGCGGCATTAAGTCTTTCCATCATGCCCAAGCAAAGTCTAACGCACCGTCGATTTTGCTGTGGGGACGATCCGCGTGATGACTGCGGCGTCGCGGTCTAGATAGTCAGAAACCCGCGGAGAAACTTCGTTTTTCCAATAGTCGGATTCGTAAACTGCCTCGTAGAGTTTCTCACGCCTCGTCTCACTCTCGAAGCGGCGCAGCCAGATGTAGATGCTTTCATCCTCCTCACCCCTGAAGCTGCCGCAGATCACCATACCTTTGGCAACCTGAAACGGGATGATTTCATCCTCCATAAATTTGACCCATTCGTCCATCTTGCCCGGTAGGACTTTGTATTGGCGGAGTTCATAGAAGGCTGTCATTGCTTTTCCTCTGTTTGGATTAAGGTTGGAGTTCGTTCAATGTCTTGCGAAGAAAATTGAGCACGTTGATTACCGCGTAATTCCGAAAACGGGCCCTGTCTCCCGGCAGCGACGTGGTCGTGGCGCAGTGGGCATCCGACATGGCTAGATCCAGGAATACGGTACCGCCAGGTTGTTCATCATAATTCTGTGCCGCCGTCACGGCCAGGCCAATATCGGCAGCGAACTCTCTCCGCACCTGTGCGGCAGTCTCTGCAGCAATTTCTGCACCCGACCGTGTGCTATCCTTCAACTCACCGGTGACCGCACCACCACGGAACGTCGCCATTCCGTGATCAATTTCAGATAGGCGAGCGGATAAAACCCCACCGGTCAATCCTTCGGCCACTGCCAGCGTCAGACGCTGTTGGCGCAATTGATTGAGGACCACTTTTTCCATGGATTCCTCGTCCACACCGAAGACTACATCACCCAGGATTTCGCGAAGCAAGTCTTCTTCCCGTGATATTATGACATGTACCGCCGTTTCGTCTGCCGCCTTAGCAGTAATTCGGATTTTTATGCCCTCGATGCCGCTAGCCTGAAAGGCCAGGGTGGGGTTACCTATCTCATCCAATTCCCCGATACGGTCCGACAACTTCTCCGCCAGACCGGATTCACTGTCACCCCAGGTGCGCAGGACCCGGCTACGGATTACCGCTGTTTCACCTGAGCGCCGACGCAGGTCGTCTAGAATGGTGCCACGCACCATCTGTCGCATCTCGTGGGGCACACCGGGCACCGCATAGATCACCTTGTTACCGACGGGGCAGATCAATCCCGGCGCCGTACCGGGCATCTGAGGAATCAAACTGGCACCTTCAGGGATATCCGCCTGGCGGCGGTTATTATCCACCATAACCCGACCCCGTGATTCGAACATATGTCGGATCTTGTCAACCACTGCCTTGTCCCGATGCAGATCTACTCCCATGATCGCGGCTATAACCTCACGGGTGATGTCGTCTTGGGTAGGCCCTAGTCCGCCGCAACAGATCACCGCCTCGTTACGGCCAAGGGCATAACGAATTGTCTGTTCCATGCGTTCAAAATTGTCGCCAACTTTGACTTGAAAGTGAGAATCAATTCCAATCAACGCCAGTTGCTCCCCAATCCAGGACGAATTGGTGTCAACGATTTGACCCAACAGCAGTTCGGTACCAATAGCGATAATTTCACAACGCATGTAACAATACCCCTGTCTGCTGCTACTTACATCCGCGCGGTTCAGTCGTAATTTGCGCACTAGAGGACACTTATCATGAAAATAGGCTTTGGCATTCCCAATAATCAGGGCGTTAAAGACCCTAATGATTTGGTCAACCTGGCCGTCGCCGTTGAAAATATGGGATGCGACAGCGTTTGGGTCCGAGAACATTTGTTTCATTCCAGCTACGTCGCCAAGCGCCTAGGCGACAGACCCTATCACGATGCATTGACGGTTCTGACTGCCGTGGCATGCGCCACCAAATCAGTGCGTCTGGGGACTTCCGTGCTGGTGCTGCCTTGGCATGATCCGGCACGCCTGGGCAAAATGATCGCCACTTTGGATCAGCTATCTTACGGCCGGGTAGATCTCGGCATCGGCGTCGCTATTACAAAGGATGAATTTGATAATCTGGGCGTTGATTTTGCAAGCCGCGGCAAACGTGCTGATGAAATCCTTGGCGCCCTGCAAGCCCTGTGGACCATGGAAATTCCGAAATTTTCTGGATCTTTCTATCGTTACCGTGGCCTCAGGTTTTCGCCAAAACCCTATCAAAAACCCTACCCACCCATCTTGATAGGCGGTTCCAGCGTAGCAGCGCGCCAAAGGGTGGCTCGTTTCGGAGACGGCTGGCACACCCTTCGGCAAACACCCCGCCAATTTGCGAAAGGCCGAGCAGATATTTTCGAACGGACGAAAAATGCTGGCCGCGACGCTAGCGCACTTAGATTTTCCCTCTCTATCCCAATCCGATTCACCGATACGCCTCCCAGCGCCCCGGTAATGGACCGCTCGGCGTTGACTGGTGCAAACGATGACATCGCTGAAACCATAAATGCGTACAAAATAGAGGGCTTAGATGAAGTTGTTCTGGGCATCAGCAGTGCAGAAATGAATTTGAATATCAAGACTATGGAACGTTTCATGCACGACGTTGTGCCACGCCTCTGATTTGATCTGATCAACACTGCCGATCAAATCGTATACGGCCTGTGCCAACGGCCTGTTATGCAACGGCGGAATTGTGCATTTCGGAACTATACCTGTCTATCCAGACACCAGGAATGGTTATAGCGATAATGCACTGAATGCCATCTTAGAAGCTCCGGGAAACAGCTAATGAACTAGTTCCGTGGACGCTGAAAAGTTTCTCGGCCCCCTGTCATGAGACCCCTTATCGAATTTTTCAACCATAGCTCTTTGCTATCGAATCCAAGGGTGATTTCTGGATGCCGTGATTGGGAATAGGATATCGTAGGCCAACTTTGCTGAGTTCTTCCAGACCCTTTACGATGGCAGGCAAATAGCTGGGCGGCAGTGCGACCAGCATCTCGTCATCCTGTACGCCACCGAACTTGCGTTCCGCATAACAAGGGATCGAGACACAGGGCTCACCGGTAAGTAGCGCCTTGCCCCAAGAATCGGCGCAGGCGCTCTCACCCACACAGGTGAATTCGTACTTTTTATAATTCCTATGTTGCAGGCCATTGATAAAAGTAATCATTTGCCCTGGCGTCATGTAGAACAGACAAATATCCGGGTTGTCTAAACGGCCCGAAACCAGTGGTGAGGTGGCCAGCGCCTCATATTCGCCATACGAGGCACAGGTCATAGCCGCCTGGTGTGCCTTGCTATCCTTTAGGGTGCCATACCACACGCCATGCATACGCTCGCCGGACAGGAATTCTTTGTCCAAGGGATGCAGGCCAACCACAGCACCACATTGAGAACCCATCAGGTTGTCCATGGTGATGCCCAGGGTGTAACCGATCCATCGGCTCTGTCCCACGATCTGATCCGTAGCTAATTTTTCGTTCGGATCAGGACGGCGGATGCGAGGCACAGCCTCCATATCCGCCACAGTCCTGAACCGTTTCATGCCGATGGGTGTCGCCTTCAGGCGCAGATAACGGTTCAAACCCTCCACAAGGGCATCGAAATCATATTCTTTGTCATCGCCAAAGCAATTCACGGTGGTCATGGTCACTCTCCGAATACAGTGCAGTTGCCAGTCTGGTTAAATTCAGACTAGCAACCTGCAGCACCATGTCAATTTGTAGACAGAACTGCCTGAAATTCGCCCAGCCCCAACCAGACTCGTTGGACCCTTGCGAGAACCTAGGCGTCGATATCAATACCATTTATGTGAATTGTCGGTGCCAATAATCAGATAGGGTCCCTTGCCCAAGCATCCAAGATCGCGCGCAGGGCAGCGACAAAGGCTAAGGGCTGATCCAACATGACATGGTGATACGCTTCAGGGATTTCCACAACTGGCGCCAATGGCCCCATGAGAGATGACATATAGGCGACGGTGCGCGAGGAAACGATGGCGCTGTTTTCACCGTAGATTAATGCCGCGCGGCATTTTAGTGCCTGAAGTTCGGCATTATAGGGTTCGCCAAACCGGCGCGAACCCATAACTTTATGATCGAACTTCCAGGTCCAGCCGCCGTCCTCGGCCTTGACCGATGTACGGGCGATGAAATCAGTAATGTAGGAATTTTCGCACGGTTGCGGAGGCATCAGACGAAACCGCTTTTCAGCCGTTCGCCTATCGGGGTGTATTTTTGGGCCTGTACCAGTTGCCCCGGGTGGTTTCGGGATGGGTTCATCCTCGGGATCCTGCACGGGCGAATCCACAATCACTGCGCCCGCAAGGCCGTCGCCGTGTTCCGCACCATACTTCATGGCCATCAGACCACCAAAACTATGCCCTACGACAACGGCTCCACCCGGAAAGCCCGCATCAGAAATTACCGCGCCAATTTCTAGAGCCCATAATTCTGGCAGATATTCTTGCCTCGCACCGCTATCACCCATTCCAGACAGATCAATAGCCGCTACCTGGTAAGCATCGGCAAAAAAAGGTGCAATAAATCGCCACCAGTTGGCATGTGCCCCTCCGCCGTGAATGAATAGAAGTCCAGGCTTCTGGTGGGCGATTTCAGACCATGTCAAATAGTGGACGTTACACCCTTCCACCTCGACAAACCGAGACTGGGTCGGCCGATCAATAGCGCGCTGAAACCAGTCCGGCCCGTATGAATTGTCCTGCACTGGCAAGGTTTAGTACAAATCTCGAATTGTGCGTCGAGCTAATTGCGACATGTGCACCTCATCTGGACCATCCGCGACCTGGCAGAACCGGGCCATCATGTAGATATGCGCCAACGGCGTATCTTGTGTGAAGCCAGCGCCGCCGTGGGCCTGAATGGCGCGATTGGCCACGTCGAGAGCCATTTGCGGGGCGATAATCTTCACCATGGAAATATAATCCCGTGCCTCCTTGGGGCCGTATTTATCCATCTTGTCGGCGGCGGCGAGGACTAACATTCGGCATTGCTCGATCTCGCAGCGGCTGCGTGCAATTTCATGTTGGATAGAGGTCTTTTGAGACAATCTTTCGCCAAAAGCTTCCCGGTCCTCAACCCGCCTACACATCAATTCTAGACATCGGTCGGCCATGCCCACGAACATCATGGCGTATTGGAAACGCCCCGGTCCCAGACGCCCCTGGGCAATTTCAAATCCGCGGCCTTCTCCCAGGATCAAATTGCCGGCGGGGACGCGTACATTGTCATAGTGCACCTGGGCATGGCCTCCAGGCGAATGCACACCGCCGAACACGCTGACGGGTCGCTCCAGAATGACACCTTCCGTATTCTTGGGCACCAGGATCATGGAGAACTGCTGGTGGCGCGGCGCATCCGGATTGGTCTTGCCCATGACGACAAAAACCTTACACAGAGGATTGAAGGCGTTGGAAGTGAACCATTTACGGCCATTAATGACGTATTCGTTGCCGTCCTTGACAATGGTGGTTTCCAGATTGCCCGCGTCCGAGGAGGAGACGGCAGGCTCCGTCATTGAAAAAGCGGAGCGAATTTCACCGTCCATCAAAGGGCGCAGCCATTCATCCTGCTGCTCGGGTGAGCCAAATCGAGCTAGCACCTCCATATTGCCCCGGTCCGGTGCGGAGCAGTTGAATATCTCCTGGGCCCAGGGGACCCGTGCCATTTTTTCCATAATGGGAGCGAATTCCAAATTCGACAGGCCAGGACTGAATTCCTCATAATCTTTATTTAAGAACCAGTTCCAGATACCAGCTGACTTGGCTTTTTCCTTAAGCTCAGCGTGCCAAGGCGGGTATTTCCACAGATTTTCCGGGTTATCTACCCATTCCCAATATTCTAGTTCACGCGGGTAAATATGTTCCTTCATGAAAATCTCGACGTGAGCAATCATTTCCGCCACTTTATCGCTGTAATCCAAATTCATGATGTCCTCCCGCTCAATAAAATGTTTTCGGCGACATGGTCGAGAAGAAGGCCTAGTGAAGTCAACAGTTTTGCTTGACCGCTACTGACGCTTCAGCGAGTTGTAGAGGGCGATGACCGGATGCAGCGGATACAAGGTTCTATTCTTAAATTACTGGCCCCGAAGATTCTGAACAGTTTCCAGGCCACGCCTTGGCAAGGCGCATTATAAGCCCGAGGGTTGCTAAATTGGTCGGAGCTTAGCAGCTTGGCTTTGCCCACCTGTGGTGAATGGTGCATGCAAGAAAGACCAGTGCAATGATACAATATGACGTGTTAGTCGCTAGGCATGTGAGAGGAATGGCTCATGGATTTGAATGACCGACCAGAACACAAAATTTATAGAAAGGAAGTCAGGGCTTTTCTAAATGAACATAAACATTTGGCGCCTGGTGAATCCGCCTTCTCCTTTCGCATGCAGCCGCGCAATTTGCGCGAAGAGGTTCAAATCTGGCAGGGCCTTTTAGTGGATCACGGTTACACCTCGCGCACGGTGCCAAACAAATATGGAGGCTTCGGCGCCGAGGTGGATATCCTGAAGAACCGCATAATCGCCGATGAATTCTTCACCGCCAATGTTATCCAAGGCCTGGGCAATCAGGGTATTTCCATGTTCGTACCAACGGTGCTTGAGCATGGTTCGGAGGATTTGAAAGAAAGATATATAAGGCCCACGATCCGTAGCGAGATCGTCTGGTGCCAAGGCTATTCAGA
>CAJWZI010000081.1 GCA_913049615.1 uncultured Alphaproteobacteria bacterium
CGGAATGCCACCAGACTGACATCAACCATCAAATGGTGGTAGAGGCGCACGTCCTCGACCTCTACCCTGGCTACGATGGCGGCGAAACTGTCGATGCTTGTCGATGGCGTGGGCGGCGACGACGGCGGGGTCTCTTCATACATCTCCGACGACGGCGTTACGGCAATTTCCTGACTAGCCGATCCTGCCGACTGGGGCTGTAAAGACATAGGCTCAGATACCGGCGGCGACGCCAGTTGGACAGTCGGCGCAGAGGTGGGCTTCGCTGGTTCCCGGTCCATTACCTGGCGTACGGCGTCCAAAGGTGTTGGCAAATCTGTGCAATAGGCCAGGCGAATCAGAATCATCTCCGCCGCTGCCAAGGCGGACGGTGCTGTGCGCACTTCCGCCAGGCCTTTCAGCAGCATCTGCCAGGTTCGAGCCAGGATCGGCATTGACAGCCCCTTCGCCAGGGCTTCGGCCCGTTGCTGCTCGGTCTTTGACAAAGCCGGATCTGCGCCTGCCTCGGCAGCGACCTGCAACCGGGTCAAAAGGTGTGTCAATTCCAACAGGTCCCGAAGCACGACCTCGGGGTCTGCGCCAAGGTCATATTGCTCCCTCAGTTGAGCCAATACTTCCGCCACATCGCCTTTCATCAAGGCTTCAAACAGGTCATATATGCGTGCCCGGTCGGCCAGGCCCAGCATGTCCCGTACCTGTGCCACCGCAATCTGGCCGCCGCAATGAGCGATAGCCTGATCCAACAGAGAAAGTCCATCCCGCGCCGAACCTTCAGCTGCGCCCGCGATCAGTTTCAAGGCCCCTGCCTCCGCTTTCACACCTTCCGCCTCGGCAACGGAAGCGAAATGCGCCACCAGCTGCTCGGCGCCAATACGCCGCAGATCAAACCGCTGACAACGGGACAGCACTGTGACCGGCAATTTCCGGATTTCCGTGGTAGCGAATATGAACTTCACATGAGGCGGTGGCTCCTCCAACGTTTTCAACAAGGCATTAAAAGCGGCGATGGAGAGCATGTGCACTTCGTCAATGATGTAAATCTTAAATCGGGCCGAGGCGGGCAGATAGCGCACTCCGTCCAGCAATTCACGGATGTTGTCGACACCAGTGCGGGAAGCGGCATCCATCTCCAACACATCCACATCGCGCGAATCGGCGATAGCCTTACAATGCTCGCATACCCCGCAGGGCGAAACCGTCGGTCCACCCTGACCGTCGGCGCCGATGCAGTTCAAGGATCGGGCAATGATTCGCGCTGTAGTTGTTTTACCTACACCACGAACACCAGTCAGAATAAAGGAATGAGCAATGCGATCTCCACGTATTGCATTGGTGATGGTGCGCACCAAAGCATCCTGGCCCACTAGTTCGCTGAATTTCTGGGGCCGATACTTGCGCGCCAGTACCTGGTAGGCAGAGTCGTTCGCAGACGTCTCCCTTGATGGCGCATTATCCGAAGTTTTCTCATTCATGGCATCGCCGGCAGGCTAGCACGGTCGGGCGAGATGATAAATGCGGCGAAGTAGAAGAGCGACCAGCGACCCGGACTAATCTTGTTACGGTTGCTTCCTCTCGGATCTGGCCGGATTGGCAAGCAGCCCGTCCGCAGCCGCTCTTCCGTTCACTTTATCGGCTTTTGTCGGAAAAAGCGCAAGCGGGTAATAGCGTCGTACGGGATCAAATTTTGAGGGACGGAACGAAAGGAATTGGATTGCGACTTTTTTCAAATGATACCTGACGAGCAGCACTTCTAAAATAGCAGCATTTTCCGTTGGATTTGCCCAGGCCGTGCTCATGTGGCACCCTCCGCGCCCGGGAACTTACTGATTTTGGGGCAGAGCAGGTAGATTATGGAGTTGATTAATACTTTCGCCGGCAGTCCAGTGAACCGTATGGGTAACGAACGGCGGAACAAAGATTGGTTGCGCCAGCAAATGGACGACCCCAATACCGGTTTTCTGCCCTTGTGGCAGTTACGCGCATTGATGATGCCGGGGGAAAATCTACGTATAAGTTGGTGTCAGAAGCAGGAGGTCATGCCATTCATCATGGCGGGCGCCACCCTGGTCTTCCTTGGCCAAATCAATGGCATTCCCCATTTCGCTGTAGATGTCTCCGCCTCTAGCGATCAAAAGGCCAACGCACCCTTGCAGGATTACGGCAAGTGGATCGACGTTCGCAGCGCGGCTGCCTCCTGTAGCGGTCCTGACGCTGCCATATTGGCGCAGTCGCGCTCTATGCTGGACTGGCATGCACGGCATGGGTTCTGTTCCGTTTGCGGACAGCCCTCACACTTAGGCGAAGGCGGCTACAGCCGCAAGTGTACCGACAACGATTGTGCCGCGATGCATTTCCCCCGAACTGATCCCGTGACCATTATGCTGGTCCTGGATGATGAGGATAATTGCCTGTTGGGTCGACAGAAGTTTTTCGCGCCGAATAGTTATTCCGCCTTGGCTGGGTTCATGGAACCAGGCGAAACGATTGAAGAAACCGCGCGCCGGGAGGTGTTTGAGGAGGTTGGCATTCGTGTTGGCGAGGTTCGTTATATCTTCTCTCAACCCTGGCCCTTTCCATCTTCTTTGATGATGGGCTGCTTCGCCCAAGCGGAGACAAGCGAGATCAACTTGGATCCGGATGAGTTAGAAGAGGCCCGCTGGTTCACGCGCCCGCAGATCCACGAAATGGTCAACAGCTGGCAAGACCAATCTAAACTACGTATGCCAGCGCCACTGGCCATCGCGCACCAGCTGGCCGCCGCATGGCTCCGCGGGGAGTAGCCCAGAAATCTACTAACCGAACAGCAGCAGGACAACGATGCTAGCCGCGACAAGAGCCATGCCAGATAATTCTTTTGATGTAGAACGTTCTTTGAAGAACAGGACTGACAAAGCCAGAGTGAACAGCAGTTCTACCTGGCCCAGGGCCTTGACGTAGGCAGCTCGTTCCACTGTCAGGGCAGTGAACCAGCCGGCTGAGCCGACGACGGAGGTAATGCCGACAAACAGGCACCCACGCCAATTCGGCATCATGGCGACGAGTTGGTCACGCGCTCTGAATATGATGTAGAGGGACATCATAACCGTCTGAATAAGCAATACCATGGCCAAGGTGACCGCGGCAGCGTACAGCCAATCATCCAGGCCCAAGGACAAACTAGCCTGCCGCAGGAACAGCGAAGCGCCAGCGAAACCCAATCCTGAGGCCAGGCCGACACCGGCGGCTGGTTGAAATAGGCGCCGTAGCAGGTTATCGCCACCGATGCCGGTGCGGGCTAGATTAATCAACACCACCCCCAGGGCTCCTATGGCAATGGCGATCCAACCGGCCCCGGCCAAGGCCTCGTGAAAAAACAGGGCACCGATAATTGCGGTCAACAAGGTCTCGGTCCGAGCATAGGTAGAGCCGACGGCGAAATTACGCAGGGAAAACAGGAAGACCAGCAAAACCGTGGCTGTGATTTGTGACAAACCCGCCAAAGCGGCAAAGACGAAGAATTGCCAATCAGCCTCAGGCAGCGCATAACTGCCATTCTGCTGCAAGAACCACAGATAGGCCAAGGCAAACGGCAGGCCCCACAAAAATCGCACATAAGAAGCGCCGACGGCCGAAAAATCCTTGGTCAGATATTTTTGCCCCGCCGTACGTGCCGCCTGCATAAAGGCGGCGAGAAAGGTGATGGGAATCCAGATCCAGGTTTCCATTACCTTCAGCTGAGCGCCCGGTACCAAGTGTCTGACAAAGTATAGCCCTGGGGAAAGGGATCTTCCGGATCCAATGTATATTGATGGCTGCCAGTGATCCAGGCCCGACCTTGCAGGCTGGGCACGATGGCGGCCCGGTTACCGATCTGGCAGGTATCCTCAATCCGGCAATAAAATTCCGTGCCCAGAACCGATTGACTGACCAGGGTTTGGCCCAATCCGATTTCACCACGCGCATGCAAGACCGCCAATCGGGCGGAACTGCCTGTGCCGCATGGAGACCGGTCCAATTTGCCCGGCGATATTACAACAGTGTTGCGGCCAATGATCTGGCCCGAAGCGCCATTGTTAAGTGGCGCTGTGAACTGTGTGAAGGTTATGGTGTGAATATCAGGGTTCTCCGGATGGCTAACCGGATGCTGCTCCACCGCTGCCGCCTTGATCCGCTCCCCCATTTCGACCAGATCCCGCGCTTCATCCGGATGCAAAGCAAAACCCAGACTGGATGCATCAGCAATGGCAAAAAAGGCACCGCCATAAGCGATGTCGCAGGTGATCGTTCCCAATCCCGCAACTTCGACCGTCGCGTCCAGCTTGGCTACAAAACAGGGCACATTGCGAGTGCGGACACTTTGGCAACGACCATCGCGACATTGCGCCACGACATCCACCGTCCCGCCGGGTGTGTCCAAATGCAACACTGTTTCGGGCTCGCGCATCTTAACCATACCGGTTTCCAGCAGCACCGTAGCGACGCAGATTGAGTTAGAGCCGGACATGGGCGGATAGTCGGTCGGTTCCATGATGATGAAGCCTGCATCGGCGCCAGGCGTCTTCGGTGGGACGATCAGGTTTACGTGCACAAAAGCGCCACCACGGGGTTCATAAAGTAAAAACTTTCGCAACTCATCGTCGTGCGTACGCAGATACTCCCGTTGTTCGAAGAGTGTTTCTCCGGGGGGTGGCAACACGCCACCAGTAATTACCCGACCCACCTCGCCTTCCGCGTGACAGCCGATTACCATGATGGCGCGATTGGTTTTCACGATCAGCCCTTAACGTGAGGGGCTTTGTACTGCGTACTTTCGTCATGCCGGAAAGAATTGCGAGGATAGGTGCCCAGAATCTGCATACGAGTGCAAAAGAACTGCGCTTCCTCGAGCGCCCAGGCAACACGCTGATCTTCCGGATGCCCCTCGAAATCGGCATAAAATTGCGCCTGTTCGAAACTACCCGGTTCTATATAACTTTCCAGTTTTGTGATGTTGATATTTGCCGTAGCAAAACCACCGAGTGTCTTGTAGAGCGAGGCAGGGACACTGCGAACCTGAAAGACAATCGTGGTCATAGCATCCCCGTCCTTGGGGTGGGGCGTGATTCGTTCCCGCGCCAAAATTATGAAACGGGTCACGTTGTTGCCGATGTCTTGGATGTTTTTCCGCAGGATTTGAAGCTTGTAGATTTCTGCCGCCAGAGGAGAACCGATAGCCGCAAGGGTTGGATCGCCCTTTTCGGCAATCATTTCGCAAGCGCCAGCGGTATCCGCATGCACCACTGGCTCAATACCTAGTTCCCGGATTAATTTACGGCACTGGGGCAAAGCGTGGATATGGCTGTGGACTTCCTTGATATCCGACAAATTAGCGCCTTGAGGCGCCATGAGCTGATGGTTCACGGGCTGAAAATGCTCGCCGATGATGTACTGGTCAGACGTTGGGATCAGGTGATGGATATCCGCCACCCGGCCGGCCAGGGAATTTTCGATTGGGATCATAGCTCGCCCGGCCAGGCCTTCATTCACCGCGGCGAAGGCATCCTCAAAGGTGCGGCATGGCAGGGGGATGTATTCCGGCAAACCCTCGCGGCAGGCCAGATGGGAATAGGCGCCGAACTGGCCTTGAAAGGCCACGTTCATGTGGGGATCTGAATTACGGTCTGAGACAGTTTCCTCGGCCATTGCGGATCGCCCCTAAAGAATTGAAATAATTACGTTTTTGGATCGAGGGCGCGGCGCGCCCGCTCCAGGTCGGCGGGAGTATCGACGCCGAAGGGCACCCTGTCAACGAGGCCCACTTCAATGACCATGCCAGCCTCCAGGGCCCGCAACTGCTCCAACCGCTCTCGCTGTTCCAAATGCCCCGGTGGCAACTTTACAAAACGCTCCAGCGCTGCGCGCCGGTAACCATAGATGCCAATATGGTGATACAGCGGCCCTTTGCCCGAAGGGGCTGCAACGCGGGTAAAATAAAGGCCTCGGCCCTGCCGAGCGCCTGGTGGCATGGAGACCACCGCCTTGACCACGCTGGGCTCCTCCCGTTCGTAAGCTTCCGTAATTTCGGCGGCCAAGGTGGAAATATCCACTGACCCGGGCTGCAGCAAATCCAGGACGAAACGGATTTGTTCAGCATCCATGGTGGGCAGATCGCCCTGCAGATTGATAATCTTTTCATAGCGGCCGTCGGGATCGTAAGTTTCCACCGCCTCCCAGACCCGGTCCGAGCCGGAGGGGTGGTTCGGATCGGTCAAGATCGCCTGGCCGCCGGCACCCTCCACTACGTCTACAATGGTCTGCTCCGCCGCCGCCACTAAAACCGGGCCCACATCCGCCTCCTTCGCCCGGCGCCAAACGTGCACGATCATAGGCTGCCCGTGAACATCCGCCAGGGGCTTATCCGGCAGGCGGACGGAAGCCATACGGGCCGGAATTACCACAAGGGCCGGGTCGGTTACCCGCTGATTCATTGTGCTTCTTCCTGCGCTGACTCTAGGCAAGGGGTTGCGGCGATGTTATACGGTGAGCCGCCCGATTGGGAAAGAAGTTCCACAGGCACGATTGGGGTTGCCGCCGTGACAATGTATGAACTGACCAAACTATTTGGTGCTGTTGTTGGTGCCGTACTACTGCTCGTAGTTATCAACGAAATTTCCAAACTTCTTG
>CAJWZI010000082.1 GCA_913049615.1 uncultured Alphaproteobacteria bacterium
CAGACGATCCGATCGCGCCCGCCAAGGTGGCGGTCGATTTCGCCAAGGGCAACAACAAGCTAGTCGTTCTTGGCGGCGCCATGGGTGACAGTCAGTTAGATGTCGATGGTGTCAAGGCGCTGGCATCCCTGCCGTCCTTGGACGAACTACGCGGCAAGTTTGTAGGGCTGTTGCAAGCCCCCGCCACTAAGCTGGCTGGTGTCATTCAGGCGCCCTCCTTGCAGTTGGCTCGGGTGCTGTCGGCCCAGGGATCCAAGGAAGAGGCAGCTTGATAGGCTGCCATATCCGTTCGAACTAGGAGTTATAGAAAATGGCTAATTTAGAGAAAATTGCTGAAGAATTGTCCGGTCTGACCGTCCTTGAGGCGGCTGATTTGGCTAAGTTGTTAGAAGATAAATGGGGTGTCTCCGCCGCTGCCCCGGTCGCCGTGGCCGCCGCGGCGCCGGCCGATGGCGGTGCTGCGGCCGAGGAGCAAACCGAATTTGACGTTATTCTGGCGTCCTTTGGAGACAAAAAAATCAACGTCATCAAGGAAATACGGACGATTACTGGTCTGGGTTTAAAAGAGGCCAAGGATTTGGTCGAATCGGCGCCCAAGGAGATCAAGGAAGGTATTGCAAAGGAAGAGGCTGAAAAAATCAAGGAACAGCTCGAAGGCGCCGGCGCGACCGTTGATATCAAATAGCCGAGATAGGGCGAAAAGGCGACATCCACCGGCTTGGTTGGAAAATGTTTCTCCTGGCCAGCCGGTGGTGACGTTTTCATCGCACTATATTGTTTGTTTATATTGACTTGTCCGAGATTTCGGGTAACAAGTCTGTATCTTGGTGTCTAAAAAATTTGGAAATCGGCACAAACGGGCGGACTGCTTTGGCGGTTGCGTCTAATTTCTCGTGGAATTGATGGTCCTGGACAAGGTCTTTGGTGGCCTTCGTGATGGAACCCTTGTCGCTCCACGGAAGGTGCCTTGCATCCGAACCTGTCCTGGTTTGCCTTTGGACAACGTTCGAGGACGACTGTTTTTTGGATTTTAGGAGAACTGGCACTGGATTTTTGCCAATCCGAATGCCCGATTGCAGCATGGGGAAGACGCATGACACTGACGTTCACTGGTCGTAAACGCATCCGCAAATCTTTCGGGCGCATCTCAGAAGTGGCCGCTATGCCAAATTTGATCGAGGTGCAGAAAAGCTCCTACGACAAATTCTTACAAGCGGACATTCCTGAGGATGAACGTGGCGATGCGGGCATTAACGGCGTTTTCCAATCAGTGTTCCCGATTAAGGACTTCGCCGAGACGGCTGAGCTCCATTATGTGAAGTTTAATCTAGAAGAGCCAAAATATGACGTCGAGGAATGCCAGCAGCGTGGCATGACCTACGCCGCGCCGTTGAAAGTCATACTGCGCCTGATTGTTTTTGAGCTGGATGAAGATACCCAGGCGAAATCTGTCTTGGATATTAAGGAACAGGAAGTCTACATGGGTGACATGCCCTTGATGACTGACCACGGCACCTTTGTCATTAACGGCACCGAGCGGGTAATCGTTAGCCAGATGCACCGCTCGCCCGGCGTTTTCTTTGATCATGACAAGGGCAAAACCCACTCATCGCGCAAATTCCTATTCGCGGCCCGTATCATCCCCTACCGGGGTTCCTGGCTGGATTTCGAATTCGATGCCAAGGATATCGTCTTTGTCCGTATCGACCGGCGGCGCAAGCTCCCAGTAACGACCTTGTTGCAAGGCATCGGTCTGAAACCGGAAGAGATTTTAGACTATTTTTACCGCAAGGTTGACTACAAGTTCGACGTCAAGAAGGGTGGCTGGCGCACACCGTTTGAGCCGGAGCGTTTGCGAGGCCTACGCGCGCTGCGCAATTATGTCAATGCCAAGAACGGCGATGTTGTGGTCGAGGTAGGCGAAAAGATCACCCCACGCCGGACCCGCAAGCTGATTGAGGATGGCGTTAAGGAGCTGCTGGTCACAGACGAGGACTTGGTATCCCGCTACGTGGCGGTCGACCTAATCGACGAAAACACGGGCCTGGTTTTGGCCGAGGCAGGCGATGAGTTAAACCAGGAACTGGTGGTTTCTCTGAGGGAGGCCGGCATCAACCTGATCCCCACTCTGGACGTGGACCACGTTACCGTCGGTGCCTATATTAGAAATACGCTGATGGGAGACAAGAACTCGACGCGGGAGCAAGCCTTAATAGACATTTACCGGGTTATGCGTCCGGGAGAGCCGCCCACGGTCGAAGCGGCGCAGAACCTCTTCAATTCTATGTTCTTCGATTCGGAACGCTATGACCTGTCCGCAGTAGGCCGGGTTAAGTTGAACGCCCGGTTGAGTCTGCAAACTGAGGATACGGTGCGGGTTCTTCGTGTTGAGGACATTATGGCAGTGGTCAAGACCCTGGTAGATCTGAAGGATGGCCGGGGTGATATTGACGACATCGACCATTTGGGCAACCGCCGGGTTCGTTCGGTGGGCGAGTTAATGGAGAATCAGTACCGTATCGGCCTGCTGCGTATGGAGAGGGCAATACGAGAACGTATGAGTTCAGTGGAAATAGACTCAGTTATGCCGCACGACCTAATCAACGCCAAACCGGCCGCCGCCGCGGTGCGGGAGTTCTTCGGTTCCTCGCAACTCAGCCAGTTCATGGATCAGACCAACCCATTGTCTGAGATTACACACAAGCGGCGCCTGTCGGCACTTGGGCCGGGCGGCTTAACGCGGGAGCGGGCCGGGTTCGAGGTGCGTGACGTCCATCCAACTCACTATGGCCGTATCTGCCCCATCGAAACACCGGAAGGCCCGAACATTGGTTTGATAAATTCGTTGGCGACTTATGCGCGGATCAACCAATACGGATTTATCGAAACACCTTACCGCAAGGTCAATGGCGGTCGGGTTGGCGGCCAAGTCTTCTACCTGTCTGCTATGGAAGAGGGAAAGTATACCATTGCCCAGGCCAACGCGGAACTGGACAACAAAGGCAAATTTGTTGCCGATTTGATCAGTTGCCGCGTCGGCGACGATTTCCAGATGACGGCGCCCGAGAATATTGATTATATGGATGTCTCGCCTAAGCAATTGGTCTCGGTGGCGGCGGCGCTAATCCCCTTCTTGGAAAATGACGACGCCAACCGGGCTTTGATGGGATCGAACATGCAGCGCCAAGCTGTGCCCTTGCTGCAGGCCGAGGCGCCTTTGGTCGGCACTGGGATGGAGGAAATTGTGGCCCGAGATTCGGGCGTCTCCATCGTGGCCCACCGCTCTGGTGTAGTGGATCAAATTGATGCCACGCGCATCGTCATACGCGCGTCTGAGGAAACCGATCTGTCAGTAAGCGGCGTAGACATATACAACCTGTTGAAGTTCCAGCGCTCGAACCAGAATACTTGCATCAACCAGCAGCCTCTGGTGAAAGTAGGCGATGAAGTTATCGCCGGCGATATTATCGCCGATGGCCCGTCCACGGAATTGGGCGAATTGGCTCTGGGCCGTAACGTCCTGGTCGCCTTTATGCCTTGGATGGGATATAACTTCGAGGACTCCATCCTGATTTCTGAACGTATCGTTCGCGATGATGTCTTCACGTCAATTCATATTGAGGAGTTCGAGGTCATGGCCCGTGACACAAAACTCGGGCCGGAGGAAATTACCCGCGATATTCCCAATGTGGGTGAAGAAGCTCTGCGCAATTTGGATGAAGCCGGTATTGTCTACATCGGCGCTGAAGTGCATCCAGGGGATATTCTGTGCGGCAAGATTACGCCCAAAGGTGAAAGCCCGATTACCCCGGAAGAGAAATTGCTGCGCGCGATCTTTGGCGAAAAGGCCTCGGATGTACGTGATACATCTTTGAAACTTCCCCCCGGTGTTGCTGGAACAGTAGTCGAGGTGCGGGTGTTCTCCCGCCATGGCGTGGATAAGGATGAACGCGCTCTGGCTATCGAACGGGACGAGATCGAACGTCTTGCGAAAGACCGAGACGATGAAATGGCAATCCTGGAGCGCAATACCTATGCCCGTCTGCATGAGTTCCTCATTGGAAAGATCGCGTCGGCCGGACCTAAGGGGATCAAGGAGGACAGCCGTATCACCGAGGCCCTTTTGGCCGATATGAGCCGGGGGCAGTGGTGGCAGATCTCTTTGTCCAATCAAAAGGCCATGGACGAAATCGAACAGTTGAACAAGCGGTTCGACATAGCCCGGAAGGAGTTGGAGGAACGCTTCGACAACAAGCTGGACAAGTTGCAACGCGGGGATGAGTTGCTGCCCGGTGTGATGAAGATGGTCAAGGTCTTCGTTGCCGTGAAGCGCAAGCTACAGCCGGGCGATAAAATGGCCGGTCGTCATGGCAACAAGGGTGTGATTTCTAATATTGTGCCGATCGAGGATATGCCGTACCTGGAAGACGGCACCAGTGTGGACATTGTACTCAACCCTTTGGGTGTGCCCAGTCGTATGAATGTGGGCCAAATTCTGGAAACGCATTTGGGTTGGGCCTCAGCGGGCTTGGGCGAGCAAATTGGGAATATGGTGGATGAGGTGCGTCGTGGCTCCAAAATGGACGACCTTAAAAAGCGTCTCAAAATTGTCTATGGCGATGACCAATACAAGGCCACGGTGGCTGAGCTGAACGACCGCCAAGTCCTGGAGTTGGGCGAAAATCTGCGCAAGGGGGTGCCTATGGCTACTCCGGTTTTCGATGGCGCGCACGAAGCAGACATCGACAATATGTTGAAGATGGCCGGACTTAGCGAAACGGGGCAATCCACTTTGTTCGATGGCCGTACAGGAGAGCCGTTCAAACGCCAGGTGACGGTCGGCTACATCTATATGCTGAAGTTGCATCATCTGGTGGATGACAAGATACATGCACGCTCCATTGGGCCCTACAGCCTGGTCACCCAGCAGCCGCTAGGTGGAAAGGCGCAATTTGGTGGTCAGCGCTTCGGAGAGATGGAGGTCTGGGCCCTGCAAGCCTATGGCGCGGCCTATACCTTGCAGGAGATGTTGACTGTCAAGTCGGACGACGTTGCCGGACGGACAAAAGTGTACGAGGCCATTGTCCGCGGTGATGATGCGTTCGAGGCGGGCATACCGGAATCATTCAATGTCCTGGTGAAGGAAATGCGGTCCCTTTGCCTGAATGTAGAGTTGTCGCAAAACACATATTGAGCCGGGGCGGTTTCTGCTTTGGTCTTTGATGTCACGAGGCGGTTCCCATGGACCGCCGCAAATGGAAGATAGACCCATGAATGAACTGATGAGAATATTTGGCCCCGTTACTACGCCGGCAGCCGACAACTTCGATCAGATCAAAATCTCAATCGCCAGTCCCGACCGCATCCGGTCTTGGTCGTTTGGCGAGATCAAGAAGCCCGAAACCATCAACTATCGGACTTTTAAGCCGGAACGTGACGGCCTGTTCTGCGCCCGCATCTTCGGTCCGATCAAGGATTACGAATGCCTTTGCGGCAAGTATAAGCGAATGAAATTCAAGGGCATCGTATGTGAAAAATGCGGTGTCGAGGTCACTTTGTCTAAGGTTCGGCGGGAACGTATGGGTCACGTCGAACTTGCCTCGCCAGTCGCTCACATCTGGTTCTTGAAGTCCTTGCCTTCGCGCATTGGACTACTTTTGGACATGACCTTACGTGATTTGGAACGGGTACTGTATTTCGAACATTACGTAGTGGTCGAGCCGGGCTTGACACCTCTGGAGCATCAGCAACTATTGACGGAGGACGAATATCTTGACGCCCAAGATGAATATGGCGAAGACGCCTTCTCCGCTGGAATTGGGGCAGAGGCCATTAAGGAGATTCTCTCCACCGTCGATCTGGAGGCCGAACGCATCAAGCTGCGCGAGGAATTGGCCGAGACAACGTCAGAGTTGAAGCCAAAAAAGATCGTCAAGCGCCTCAAGTTGATTGACGCTTTCATAGAATCTGGCAATCGTCCAGAATGGATGATCCTTGATGTTGTGCCCGTGATCCCTCCCGAGCTGCGCCCCCTGGTGCCCCTGGACGGCGGTAGGTTCGCCACCTCGGACCTAAATGATCTGTATCGCCGTGTGATCAACCGCAACAATCGTTTGAAGCGCCTGATCGAATTGAAGGCACCGGACATCATTGTCCGCAATGAAAAACGCATGTTGCAGGAATCCGTCGATGCCCTGTTTGACAACGGTCGCCGTGGCAGGGTCATCACGGGCGCCAACAAGCGGCCTCTGAAGTCCCTGGCAGATATGCTAAAGGGTAAACAAGGCCGTTTCCGCCAAAACCTGCTAGGCAAGCGCGTGGACTATTCCGGCCGTTCTGTCATCGTCGTTGGGCCAGAATTGAAGCTGCATCAATGTGGCTTGCCGAAAAAGATGGCCTTGGAACTATTCAAGCCCTTCATCTACTCGAATTTGGAGGTGGACGGCACTGCCGCCACCCTGAAGATGGCCAAGAAGCTGGTGGAGAAGGAGCGTCCGGAGGTTTGGGATATCCTGGAACGGGTGATCCGCGAACATCCCATCATGCTGAACCGGGCCCCTACCTTACATCGACTGGGCATCCAGGCGTTCGAGCCAATATTGGTCGAAGGCAAGGCGATCCAA
>CAJWZI010000083.1 GCA_913049615.1 uncultured Alphaproteobacteria bacterium
CACATTCTTGAATGATATCGACGCCTCGGCTATCGGCACCCCGCGCGTAGCCCCAGGCCACTGCGTCGTGGCGCACTGTGCCGCCGCGCGGCTGCAGCAACCCGCCCTTTATGGGAAAACGCGCGTTTTCGAAATCAAGAAATGGGCACAATTCACGGATGCCCTGTTCATCCAAAAGGACGGCATCGGCACCTGACATGCGCATAGCATTGCCCCGACGGGCAAATGCGTCGCGTTGCGGGTCTGAATGAAAAAGATTAACGATGCCACGTTGGGAGACCATGGCATTGTAGTTAAAATCTTGTTCGAGATTTTCCCATAGTTTCAAGGAAAACTCGTAGAATGGTTCGTTTCCGGGCATCATGTAGTTTGAGCGGATGATTGTGGTGTTCCGGCCAACATTGCCCGAACCGAGCCAGCCCTTTTCAAGCACTGCCACGTTTTTGAGGCCGTATACCGTTGCTAAATAATAGGCCGTGGAAAGTCCATGCCCGCCACCGCCCACCACGATGATATCGTAAGAGGCTTTTGGTTCGGGGTCTCGCCACAGGCGTTTCCAGCCCTTATTGCCGGTAAGGGCCTGCCGAATAACTTCCCATCCGGAATATTTCATTTGTTTTGTTGTCCTGATGGTCCAATGCTTTCGTATTATTCAGTGTGTATTATCGACTTGACAGTCGAGAAAAAGACCGTTTTTTTCAATAAATGGACACCTCGCCTAACAAGTTGGGTCCAATCCGTATCGGTCTTATGTTAATCGATGGATTTGCTCTAATGTCGTATTCCGCAGTCGTCGAGCCGCTTCGGGCGGCGAACCTTCTTGCTGAACGGCCTCTATATCATATCCGCCATATTGCGGAATACGGATCGCGTGCGACTAGCTCCAGTGGTGCAACAATCAACGCAACAGCGTATGTCGGGGAGCATGTTGATTTTGATATATTGTTTATAATTGCAGGTGGCGATCCGGCAAAATTCAAAGACCAGAGGGTATTTCAATGGTTGCGCCATATCGCAAATCGTGGGGTGACCCTTGCCGGCATATCTGGTGGCCCCGTTGTGTTGGCCGCCGCCGGTGTAATGGAGGATCGCCGCATGACCGTCCATTGGGAGCACGCTGGTCTGTTGGCGGAGATTTCGCCAAACTTGCAAATTGAACGAACATTATATGTCATTGATCGGGACCGCATTACCTGTGCAGGCGGCATTGCTCCTCTGGATCTTATGAATGCGCTAATCACCGAACACCACGGTGCGAAATTCGCCCAACAGGTGAGCGATTGGTACATGCACACTGAAGTCCGGCCCTCAGGTGGGCCACAACGAGCCGGGATCGCCGAACGTTACGGGACGACAAGCCAGGCGGTAGTGCTCGCTATAGAGGCAATGGAAAACCATATCGTTGATCCATTGACGCTTTCGCAGTTGGCTTTGCTCACAGGCATAAGCCCGCGGCAGCTAAATCGCCTATTCCGCTTTAAACTCAACCAATCGACTATGGATTTTTATCGTAACTTGCGGCTGGAAAAGGCGAGAGGATTGTTGATGCGGTCTCCGTTGCCGATTAATCAAATTGCCAACGCGACTGGCTTCTCGAGCCCCGCGCATTTTTCGCATTGCTTCGGCGTTCGATATGGCCAATCGCCTAATTCACTTCGTTAGTGGTGTCAGGTGAATTTGCTTCCATGAAAAGAGCCGACTAATTTGATGCCTTGCAGATGGTCCGGTTGGTTGGACGTCTGTCCGATGAAAGGGCTGTTTTATGAGAATTTTGGTCCTCCAACACAACAGGATCGAGCATGCCGGCATTTTTCGGCAATTTTTGAGCGAGGATGGGCACGACTGGTTCCCGGTCCTATTAGACGAGGGCGAAAATTTGCCGCCGTTGGATGGGTTTGATGCCTTATGGGTGATGGGCGGCACAATGGACGCTTGGGAAGAAGTACGCTACCCCTGGCTCCGTGGCGAGATCGAATTGATTAGTGAAGCGGTTGAAAAGCGGGGCATGCCGTTTCTGGGGTTTTGTCTGGGGCATCAGCTTTTGGCTACGGCCCTGGGTGGTCAATGCGCTAAATCAAAACAGCCAGAAATTGGCGTTTTTTCAGTGCAACTCACAGAAGATGGTGCTACCGGGATAATTTTTGATGATATTCCAGACGTCTTCCAATGTTTGCAGTGGCACAGCTCAGAGGTTACAAAAATGCCTGCTGGTGCAGCTTGCCTGGCAACCTCACCAACTTGCTCCGTGCAGGCCATGAGTTGGGGCCCGAGGGCATACTCCATGCAGTTTCACTTGGAGGTCGATCCCGAATTCGTGGCCAATTGGACGGCAATTCCAGACCACAAATTACTGCTGGAGACCGCCCATGGCGAAAATGGAAAATCTGTCCTGCAGTCATCGTGTGACGATCAAATGGCGTCATTTAATAATATGGCGGAACGGGTCTATATTAACTGGTTGCAGGCTACAGCCCAGGTTTGACGTGAGGGATATTAGGTGGATGCGGCGCGTGTCAGGGATAATCGCGCTGCCTCCAGGTGTTGCTTCATGATTGTTGCCGCCCGTTCCGGTTCTCTGTTCCGGATCGCTTCGAAAACCTCACGGTGATGGGCATTGTATTCTGCAATGGTAGTCTCATTCAGTGTCAGTTGGCGCATTCGCGCCCATTGATCTTGGTTCCGGACGCCATTAATTTGCGCGACGATCCAAATTAACAATCTATTGCCCGTTGTCTCGGCCAACAAAGTATGGAACGCCGTATCGCAAACCGAGAACCGTGCCGGTTCTTCTAGACAACTCTCCATTTGCACCACCAATTCTTCTGCTTTTTCGAGATCTTGATGGCGCGCATTTAGCACTGCGAGGCGACAAATGTGGGGCTCGAGCGCAAATCGGGCATCGATTAATTCAAGCGGGGTAGCGTTTTCGACGACTGGGTTCGTGGCATAGGTATCATTGGCTAATACGTATGTGCCGCTTCCTCTGCGGATTTCGACAAGGCCGTCATTAGCTAGCTGGTTTAAGGCTTCCCGGACTGTTCCTCGCGCTACGGCATAGGTCTCGGCTAGTAGGCGTTCGGCCGGCAGTCGCTCCTGTGACATCAGCTTGCCCTGCCGGATATCTTGGCGTAGGAGCCCAGCAATTTCAGCCGATCCACGTTTTCTCATCAATCCCTCTATTATGACGTCTGCCGAATTTTAGGCCAAAATAGTACCAAAAATTATAAAATTCAACCAATTAGCAAAAATTGGCGTTAAAGTGGTTGCTTTTTGGTTCGAATTTTTGGCAAGGTTATCTGTAATTAAAGAAATTCGTGGGCCGCAATAAGGGCCGGGGTAATGAAATTGGGGGGAATTCTTGGCATTTCCTGAACAGGTTGATTATCTAGTTGTTGGTGCTGGGATTCACGGACTTTCTACAGCTTGGCGTTTAGCTGAACGCTTGACGGAGGCTGGCGAGGATCCGGAGGGTCGCGTAATTGTCATCGACAAGGGCGGAATTGCTGCGGGGGCCTCTGGCATCGCCTGCGGCGTAATCCGCAACAATTATTTTCAACCAGCAATGCGTAATCTGATGGCGCATTCTGTCGGTGTCTGGGAAAGCGATCCGGAAGCTTTTAGCTATCACCCAGTCGGATACATGCAAATTTCCTGTGAAGCAATGCGCGACGATGTCGCGCAGATATTCGCGGAGCAAAATGCAATAGGGTACGAAAGCGAATTCATCGAAGGCGCAAACGCGTCAACCAGCTACATGCGTGGCATTTTTCACGACTGGCGAGCACAGAATATCACTTCAATCTTGCATGAAAAACGTGGTGGTTTCGCCAACAACACAAAATCCGTCTACGGTCTAGCAAAGAAGGCAGAAGATCTTGGTGTTCGCATATTGACCGGAGTTGAAGTTCTAGGGCTCAACGCGGAAAACAGCTCGGATGCTGTTCGATCGGTCGAGACTGATAGGGGCGTTATCAGTTGTGAACATTTGGTAATCGCCGCAGGGCCGTGGGTCCGTGACTTCTGGGATATGCTTGGATTACCTAAACGGATCATTGTCAAAGGCCCCGATGGGCAACATCACGATGGCGTGGATATGTGGCGGTTCTGGCAGCTCGAGGAAGGCATGCTGGAGGTTGATCCCAATATCCTAAAAACCAATGATGGCAAGGAGCCGCCGGTCATTCATGTCGATACCGACGCGCCGCTGATTTCTGAAGTGGACGGGTCCGTAATTACCGAAGACATGTGGGGCATCTACTACAAGCCGGACGCGCATTTTGGTGGCATACAAGGCGGCGCAGCTCCTTATGAAGTTAAGACTGCTGTTGATGATGTTGCAATCGACCCTTATGGCCCCTCGAGTCCTGAATTCGTGTCAGGTCCCGAGTTTGCCCACATGTGGGTTTCAGCACTATCCCATTGCCACGGCCGGTTCGAAGGGCTGATGCCTCACTATCATCGCGAGCCGTCGGGCGGCATTGGATGTTTTACTCCGGATAGCTTCCCCATATTTGATCGTTTTCATGAAAATGTCAGCATCATTGCCGACAGTAATCATGGATACAAAATGATTGGTGTTGGCCAGCTTTTGGCAAATGAAATTATGGGAGATGAGCAAGAGCTGTTGAGACCATTCCGATTTGACCGATATGAAAAGGGTGAAATGCATCCAGTTTCGAACAGCCCTTTTCCTTGGAGTTGACAGGCATACGGGGACAAATAGACAGCAACTGGAAACTGAAATTTCGCGCGGCACAATTGGGGAGTAAAGAGCATGGGCATTATGGACATAGAACGGTTTGTCGAAGCCGAAGGTCGGGCGGAAAAAGTCAAGGAAGTACGCGCAAAAATTGATGCATTGGGAATTCAATACCTATACCTCCAGTTTGTCTCCCTGACCGGTAAAATTATGGGAAAAGGTATTCCAGCGGACCACTGGGAAACGGTCGCCGAAAGGGGCTTTCAACTCGTGTACGGCGCGACGATGAACCTCTTCACTAATAGATCTGGCGAGTATCTAGGTTACGGCCCTGAGGCGGCGGAGTTGGTCGGAATTCCGGAACCAGAATCATTCATGCAACTGCCCTGGGACAAACGTGTTGGGCGCTTCTATTGCACTCTATTCAGGAACCGCGAGGAGCGTGAGGAGGCCGGGGCATATTTGACAGCAGATTGTCGGGGTAATCTGAGGCGTTTGCATGATGAATTTTCCGATAAACACGGTGGCCTTCGGCTCCGTATGGGCACAGAGCCAGAAATGATGTGGCTGAAATTCGACGAAAACGGAAAACCAACGGAGGGTTATTCGAAGCCCTATTGTTATCACATAGATCAATTTGAGAGCCTCCGGCCCGTCTATATGAAAGTGATAGAATATGCACGCGCCATGGGCCTGGACATGATCCAGGGTGACCATGAGGACGCGCCAGGTCAACTCGAACTCAATTGGATGTTTGACGACGTTTTGCGTAATGCTGACCGGCTGACGACTTATCGTCAGATTTGTGCTCAGGTCGCCCGCGAGCACGGCATCTTCGCATGTTTCATGACGAAGCCCTTTATGGGTGTTTCAGCATCTGGCTGTCATCATAATATGTCCTTGTGGTATGGCGGTGAAGACGTTCTTTGTCCGACAGGAAACGATCCTGCAAACCTGCCTGGCATGGCTGGCAACTATCTATACGTTAAGGGCGGTGACAATACATTTATGCCGGATACCGATGATCCGCAATTGCCTGGTAAAACTGGTCTCGAAGCAATTGGCGGCATCGTGCATCACTTGCAGGCATTGACGGCGATTGGTTGTTCGACAGTGAATTCATACCGAAGATTGTGGGATACGGGCTTCTGGGCTCCGGTTTTTGCCGATTGGGGTTTTCAGAACAGAACCACCGGTTTGCGTGTCTCAGCACCAGGGCGGTTTGAGTACAGATCGGTTGATTCGATGGTCAATCCCTACCTCATGGGCTCTGTGATTTTGGCGGCGGCCGGCGATGGGCTCGACAACAAACTAGATCCCGGTGAGCCGGAAGAGAGGAACATTTATGAGGCGATGGAGGCCGGCAAACAAGTCAAGAAGCTACCCATGTCGTTGGGCGAAGCGCTTAAGGCGCTCGAGCAGAATGAAGTTGTACAACGCGGCATGCCCGGCGAAATGTATCGTCTTTATCACGAATACAAATCGGACGAGTGGGCACGGTTCATGTCGACTGTTACTGACTGGGATAATGAAACCTACATGGAATGCCTGCCTTAGGCGCGCCACCAACATAGGCATTTGGAAAATCAATGTGAGCTGTGTTTACAGCCCATGATTAATTAGAGGGAGTACGAACTGCATGTGTGGAATTGCTGGAATTATACATCGCGGCAGTAGTTCGAATGTTGGCAACGAAATGACGTCTATGCTTATGGCGCTAAAACACCGTGGTCCTGATTCAACTGGTTTTGCGGTCTATGGCCCTCCTAATCTTGGCGACTATATAATGCGCATCAAAGTAGCCGAAAAAGAGGACATGGCCACTGGCCATGATATCAAGGATAAGATTGCAGAAAGAATTGCCGAGGTTGAACGGCGCATCATTTTACATGGTGCAGAAATCAAGGAACAGGATG
>CAJWZI010000084.1 GCA_913049615.1 uncultured Alphaproteobacteria bacterium
CAATATCTACTCCTTCGGTAGCGAGCCGTTCCGCGATAGCTCGACCAATACCGCGTGTACCGCCGGTTACTAAAGCTTTCTTGCCCTTCAGACCCAAATCCATTTGATTCCCCCAAAATTAAGTTGGTCGCAGTCTAGCATTGACCAAGACACTTGGGTCTAGCATGAATTTGAATTAGTCCCCGAAGCCTACTTAATCTCAGGGGGGCGGTGGTTAACATGTTAAATTTGTCAAACTGAGAAATTGCAAAGCGCGATGTTGCTGCCTATTCCGCGGTATTTGTTATGGCGTTATAATTGAGGTGCTAGAAACTACAGACAATTTGGAATAGCCATCGCATGAATGAAATTTTGCGGTTTGGGGAATTTCCCAAGAAATTTTCTAGCGAGGCAATGCTTGATGAATTCATGACCCGGCCTAGCCAGGATTTGGTCGATGATCTAGCGACGTTGGATGGCGATATCATGGTGTTAGGCGTAGGCGGTAAAATGGGTCCAACCCTCGCGCGTCTGGCTAAGCGGGCTGCACCGAATAAGCGAATAATTGGTGTTGCCCGCTTTTCTGAAACGGGCCTGTTTGAAAAATTGCAAAGCCATAATGTTGAACCCATCAAATGTGATTTGTTGGATAGAGGCGTCGTAGCGTCATTGCCAGATATTAAGAACATTATATTCATGGCGGGCCGCAAATTTGGCTCCACAGGTGCCGAAGACATGACCTGGGCGATGAACGTCCATGCTCCTGCCATTGTAGCGGAACGGTTCCGTACCTCTAACATCGTCAGTTTTTCTACTGCTTGTGTTTATCCGTTCGTCTCAATCTTTTCGCAGGGTGCTCGTGAAGATGGGCCTCTAACCCCCCCGCCGGGTGAATACGCCAATTCCTGTGTTGGCAGGGAGCGGGTGTTTCAGCACTTTTCCAACCAGTATGGTACACTGGGTCGCAGCATACGCCTTAGTTATGCGATCGATATGCGCTATGGAGTGCTGTATGATGTAGCAACCAAGATTTGGGCTGGCCAAGCCGTCGACTTGAGTATGGGTCACGTCAACGTGATCTGGCAAGGTGACGCCAACGCGCAGGCCTTGCGCGCCCTGTGCCATTGTACGACGCCCCACAGTGCACTGAATGTAACAGGACCAGAGGTCGTGGCTATTTCCTGGTTGGCCAAAGAATTTGCTGAGCGTTTCGGTAAAGAAGTTATGCTAAAGGGTGAACCGGCACAGGAGGCCTGGCTGATCAACACGGCCAAGGCAGAGAGCCTGTTTGGATATCCCATGATTTCATTGCTTCAAATGGTCGATTGGGTTGCAGAATGGGTGGCTCGTAACGGCGCATCGCGGGGTCAGCCCACCCATTTTGAAGTGCGGGATGGCAATTATTGATGATTTGATTTGGTCTCCCTTGACGGACGCTGATGTAGATGACGCCGTTTGCTTGAATACGGAGGCTGGCTGGAACCAAACTGCCACTGATTGGCAGTTCATGTTGGACCACGGGGAGGGTACCGGTGTACGAGGCGATGCCCTAATTGCTACATCAATGCTGCTGCCCCAAGGGGATCGGTTCGCCTGGATTGCCATGATCCTTGTTACCAGCGCTTGGCAGCGCCGGGGTCTGGCTGGTGGTTTAATGCGTCGTTGCATAGACCGGGCGCAAGAGATGGACCTAATTGCCGGCCTAGATGCCACCGAAGCGGGAAGAAAAATTTATCTGCCTATGGGGTTTAGGGATATTTATCCCTTGAGCCGTTGGCAGATGGATGCGCCAGTGGGACACATGCACGACGGTGTGCGGTTGATGGAGCAAGACGATCTCGATGCCGTTGTGGCATTTGACCGAGCAGTAGCTGGGGTGGATAGACGTGCCCTGCTGACGCATCTTCAGCGCCGCTGTCCGGAGCGTGCTTTTGTTCTGGAAGATAACGGCGAATTGATTGGTTTGGTGCTGGCTCGAGATGGGCGATTGGCCACCCAAATTGGGCCTTTAACGGCTAGGTCCCAGGAAGAAGCATTGGCTTTGTTAGACAGTGTTTTATCCCAAGGCGGACCGGCATTCTTAGATGCGGGCGATCACCAAACTGATTTGGCAGTTTGGCTGGGTAAGACTGGTTTTTCTAGGCAACGGAGTTATATGCGCATGCTATTGGAAAAGGATGACCCAATAGATGATCCAGCTCATGTTTTCCTGATAGCTGGTCCAGAACTGGGATAGGTTTGAACCGAACTGCGTCATATTGAGATTGTTCCGCCTGAAAAGGAGAGTTGCCAATAAACAGTGCTGCTAATCTATTCAGTAAAGCTAACAAAGGTTGGACTTGGCTCACTTCGCGAGGCCTGACTAAATATCCGCGATGCCTGCAGCTAATATTAAGCCAGATTAGTAAATACAACTTCGCAAGTAGCTGAAGGTTCGCAGAATGTTAAAGGAATTCGGTCTGTAAGTGTTTGCATTCCGGTTAGCCGAAGGTAATCTGTGACTGGCATAACCTGTCAGGAGGTTAAGAAATGGCTGCCTATTTGATCGTCCGTGCTGAGGTCGATTCTTCTGTGAGGGATACTTTTGATACTTGGTACGAAAGCGAACATCTGCCCGATGCCCTGAAGGCTTTTAACGCACTCAGCGCAAAACGCGGTTGGAGTAGCGTGGAAGCGAATGTCCATATTGCATTCTATGAATTCGCGGATCTGGATGCAGCTAACACCTTGATTAATTCGGATATTTTAAAGAGTTTTATTGCTGAATTTGATCGACACTGGGCTGGTAAAGTCGATCGGACGAGGGAATTGGTTGAGTTCTCGCAAGTGATCTGATTTTTAATTACTGAGGTAAGGATAAGACAGCGTCGGGAATATTTTATCGCGGCTCTATAGCCCTTTAATCCTAGTTTCTCAATTTCAACGGTAAATCCTTATAATTATTAGTAATTTTGGATAGCTGTCGAAGCTTAAAATAGATCTCGACTAACTGTGTAGTTAGCTGCGATGTGATTTGGAAACTACGGCGATTTCTTAAAAAGCCCAGGGGAACGGATGTCTTTGCATCGAGAAGAATTGCCTAAAGAGGTGATCACTCTGCTGCGCCGGGGTGTGGTAATACCAGCTCATCCCCTGGCATTGACCGAACACCGTAATCTCGATGACCGTTACCAGCAGGCCTTAAGCCGGTACTACATAGATGCCGGGGCAGGAGGCTTGGCGGTGGGGGTTCATGCCACACAATTCGGAATACGCGATGCAGGTCTGTATGAGCCTGTCCTTCGTATGGCGTCGGAAACCGTGGCCGACTGGACGGACGAAACCAAAATCATGATTGCCGGGCTGGTGGGATCAACCAAACAGGCACTTGCCGAAGCAGATGTTGCGCTAGGCCTTGGGTATCACGCGGGGCTGTTAAGTCTGGCTGCATATAAAGGTTCCAATGAGGATGAAATAATTGCCCATTGTCGTGCCGTTGCCGATCGCATGCCCTTGATCGGGTTCTTTCTGCAACCCGCTGTTGGCGGTATTTTACTGTCGTCAAATTTCTGGCGGCGCTTTGCGACCATCGATAACGTTATCGCAATTAAAGTTGCACCATTTAATCGCTATCACACTTTGGATGTAATACGTGGTGTGGTTGCTGCCGAAGCGGAAAACCGTATTAGCCTTTACACCGGCAATGATGATCACATCTTACTGGACTTGCTGACCCCCTATGCTTTGAAACGGGGTGATGACGAGGTTCTAGTAGGCTTTAAAGGCGGTCTGTTAGGGCATTGGAGCGTATGGGTTAAGCCGGCTGTCAATTATTTGGCCCATGCACATAGCGCCATTGCAGCCGGTACAATCGATATGAAATTGCTGCAATTGGATAGCCAAATTACTGATGCCAACGGCGCCCTGTTTGATGTGGCTCATAATTTTGCGGGCTGTATCTCTGGGTGTCATGAAGTTCTACGGCGCCAAGGTTTGATGCGGGGTATTTGGTGCTTGAACCCCGATGAAAAACTTAGCCCCGGTCAGGCTGCGGAATTAGACCGAGTAATTGACCACTATCCGCATTTGTGTGATGACGATTTCGTTACTCAAAATCTGGAACTTTGGTTGGAGTGATGCCTGTTCCTTTAAATTTGTCATGTACATCACGGAGTTATTGGACTGGTAAGCTTGGTTTTGCCCGAACAGGACGGTGCTCGATAACATGCTTACCCATTCAGATAGATTCAAAATTCTGGTGAAGAGGCGGAAAGGGCTCGATATCATGCTCGTCGCTTCTGCTAATTGTTAGGGATGTTGTAAGTATGGGTGAGAAACGTCTGGGCATCATCATGAATGGCGTCACTGGCCGTATGGGCAAAAACCAACATTTAATTCGCTCGATCTTGGAAATTATGAAGGCGGGCGGTTTGGAATTAGCCGACGGGGACCGCGTTATGCCCGATCCTATATTGGTGGGCCGAGATGCGGCGCGAGTTGGTGCATTAGCGCGAGAACATGGGCTCGACCGGTGGACCGATGATTTGGATGCCGCCATGGATAATCCGGACGACACCCTATTTTTTGACGCTGCGACAACTCAAGCTCGAGCGAGTTTATTGTCCAAGGCCATTAATGCCGGCAAAGATATTTATTGTGAAAAGCCAACTGCTGACAATCTAGCGGACGCTTACGCCATCTATAAAAAGGCTAAGGCCGCTGGGATAAAACATGGTGTGGTACAAGATAAATTATGGCTACCCGGAATACGGAAACTAAAATACCTGATCGATGCTGGTTTCTTCGGCCGTATCCTGTCGGTCCGGGGCGAGTTTGGTTATTGGGTATTTGATGGCGAACTGCGACCGGCCCAGAGGCCCTCTTGGAACTACAAGAAAAGCGAAAGCGGCGGCATCATACTGGATATGCTGTGCCACTGGCGCTATGTCCTGGACGGCACCTTTGGTGCGGTGAGGGCCGTCAGCTGTTTAGGGGCCACGCACATTCCAAAACGAAGGGACGAACATAACCAACCTTACGAGGCAAATGTGGACGACGCGGCCTATGCCACATTCCAGTTAGAGGGGGACATTGTAGCCCATTTCAATTCGTCTTGGTGCACCCGGGTCCGCAGGGACGATCTATTGACCCTGCATGTAGACGGCACCAACGGATCAGCCGTGGCTGGTCTTCGGCGCTGTCGGACACAATCCTTGGCCGAAACGCCACTGCCAGTCTGGAACCCGGATATATCACCCACGATTGATTATAATGATGGTTGGGAGGAGGTTCCCGATCCCCTGCAATACGACAATGCCTTCAAGGCGCAGTGGGAATTATTTATTCACCATTTGTACGATGGCGCGGCCTTTCCCTGGGACTTGCTAGCCGGCGCAAAGGGGGTGCAACTCGCGGAATTGGGCCTTCAAAGCTGGTCCGAGAGCCGCTGGTTGCAAGTGCCAGATTTGGAAACCTGATTATGCCCACATTAAATTTGCCGATCGCCGACGGCACCCTTTTTCCATTTACCACATCCATGCCGCAGAATTTACCTAAGCGTACTAATCGTCCCTTCAATCGCATTGCTTATGCAGCTGCCCATGTGGTAGCCGATCCCTTGGCCGATGTGGATCCCTGGATGGAGCCGGCGATTGATTGGGATACCACCATTTCATACCGCACCAAATTGTTTGATCTTGGCCTCGGGGTGGCGGAGGCCATGGATACTGCACAGCGTGGCACGGGCCTTGACTGGACCACTAGCCAAGAATTGATCCGGCGAAGCCTGGAGACAGCTAGGAATATTCCTGCTGCACGCATTGCCTGCGGTGCCGGGACGGATCACCTAGATCCCGGGGCGGACGTACGTTTAGAAGATGTCATTCGAGCGTATGAAGAACAGGTGGCTTTTGTCGAAAAGCAAGGCGGAAGGGTAATTCTTATGGCTAGCCGAGCCCTAGCGGCGTGTGCCACATCGCCGGATGATTACGTCACGGTTTATGAACGGATACTCTCACAGGTTCGAGAGCCTGTTCTTGTTCACTGGTTGGGTGAGATGTTCGATCTTAACTTGCGTGGGTACTGGGGCCGCGTAGATCACGTGGCAGCAATGGACGTCTGCCTCGATATCCTGACCGATAACGCCGCTAAAATTGAAGGCATCAAAGTTTCTCTGTTGGACAAGGAAAAGGAAATTGTCATGCGTCGCCGTCTTCCGGATGGTGTTCGTATGTACACTGGGGATGATTTTCACTACGCTGAACTGATCGCTGGCGACGAAGTGGGCTATTCTGATGCATTGCTAGGTATTTTCGATGCAATCGCGCCAGCGGCCTCCGCCGCCTTGGACGCCATTTCCGGTGGTGATGAAGACCGGTTTCATAAAATTCTTGCTCCGACCGTTCCCTTGTCGCGCCACATATTTAAATCACCGACGTCTTACTATAAGACTGGCGTGGTCTTCATGGCTTGGCTTAATGGACATCAGGAGCATTTTGTGATGGTTGGCGGACAACAAAGTGCCCGCTCAATATTGCATCTTGCCGAATTGTTCCGACTGGCGGACGCTTCCGGTCTGCTGGCCGACCCTGAAATGGCTAGCAGCCGCATGCGTGCATTTCTCACTACACATGGCGT
>CAJWZI010000085.1 GCA_913049615.1 uncultured Alphaproteobacteria bacterium
AAATTACGTTCCGGGTTAATCCGAATGACCTTGATCGCCGTGTTCCAGGTCACCGGTGCGGCTCTAGGCATCCCTGAGCTACAATTCAATGGACTATTTGATCCGTACCCGCTCATTTTAGATAACCGCTAGGCATTCCAGCCGAACCTTGAGCATTTTTCCTTACCTCAACGGCGCAGCCATGAATTAATTCTCGGTTCGATAAGGTTGCTCCAACAACATAATTTGTGCCCCTTAGTTATGGATCAGAGACCATTCAATGAACCAATACTTCCAAACCATTCAGCAGAAGTACCCACAAAATTCAACATCACCTTCTCCTCC
Organism: uncultured Alphaproteobacteria bacterium; assembly: GCA_913049615.1. Next base: position 325 of record CAJWZI010000085.1, read on the forward strand.
TATTATGAATTACTCTAAATTTATTAGGCTACGCCTTGATAATGTAAAAATTGGTTTCGGATGCTATTGTTGCCGCAGGCGTTCAAGGGAAACTTAAATTATGGCGTTGAGTGAGACCATCAAAGCTGGACCCACGGCCGGTCGGCTTGACCATATACCCGGCCACATGGGTATGCCGATTTTTGGAAGTACCTTCGAGTTTCTTCGGGACCCCTTTGCCTTTCACCAGAGCCGGCGCGAGAAGTATGGCCTAGTTTATAAATTCAGCGCATTTGGCGGCAAGACGGTGTTCCTGCATGGCGCCGATGCTTTGGAATACGTCCTGATGGATCGAGAGCGGAATTTTTCGTCAAAGAATGGCTGGGACATTCTAGAAAAGCTATTCCCAAAAGGTTTGATGCTGCGAGATTTTGAGGATCACCGTGCCCACCGGCGGATCATGCAAGTAGCCTTCAAGCCCCAGCCCATGCGGGATTACATGCAGCATTTGAATCAAGGTATCGCCACCACCCTGCAAACCTGGGCGCCTTCAGAGCGGTTTGAGTTTTATCCGGCAATTAAGGATCTGACCTTGGAGCTTGGCGCCTCGGTATTTTTGGGATTAGAGATGGGGGCCGACGCCTCACGCATAAACCAGGCATTTGTGGATGAAGTAGCTGCCTCCTTGGCGATCCTACGTCGGCCATGGCCCGGCAGTCAGATGCGCCGCGGCGTCAACGCAAGAGCGTTCCTGTTGGACTATTTCCGAGAACTGATCCCGGCTCGCCGCACGGGCAACGGCGACGATATGTTCAGCCAGTTCTGCAGGGCCGAATCCGAAGAGGGTGCCTTTTTTACTGACGATGAAATTATCGATCATCTGAATTTCTTGCTTATGGCGGCCCATGACACGACCACCTCGGCCTTGACCACCATGATTTGGGCCTTGGCGCAATACCCCGAATGGCAAGATGCCGTGCGGGCGGAAGTCATGGCCGTGGGCTCGGATCAATTGAGTTATGATGATTTGTATAAGTTGGAATTGACCGAACGGGTACTCAAGGAAGCTTTACGCTATCGTCCACCCGTACCGTTTCTGCCTCGCTATGCTGAACATTCTTTCGAATTTGGAGGCTACGAGATACCCGGAGAAACATCCGTAACCGTCAGTCCAGGCCTGGTGGCCATGGACCCGGCATGGTGGACCCACCCGGGCCGGTTTGACCCCGACCGTTTTTCCGATAACCGTGCCGAGGATCGAGGCCATCGTTTCGCCTGGACGCCATTCGGCGGTGGTGCTCATAAATGCATCGGCATGCATTTCGCAATTATGCAGGTCCGCGCCTTCCTGCATCAATTCCTTCAGCAATTTCAGATTGCGCTGCCAGTTAGCTATCAAGACCGCTGGCAGGCCATTCCCATTCCCAAACCCAAGGACGGATTGCCGGTAATCCTCAGTCGGTGCTAGGTGCCAACTTGAGAATTGGCCCCCCACCTTGTCGCCCCAATCGCGCCGGTCCTAATGCCGGTGATCATGGGTCCAGAGGACAAAGCCAAAGTCTTATTCTTCCGCCACACAGGCTATTGGAAGCAAAGGCCTCGGCGGAATAGCCCATGAACTGTATAGACAAGATGCGGCCGGGCCAGGATGTCGCGAAATTCATGACACCGGAAGAAAAATTCTTATCGTCAAGACTGTGTGTGCGCGCAATCGACCACCGGAGACATTGGTCATGACGAAGATGCGACATCAGGACCGCTTGGGCTGGCGCTTAAAGTTTGGTGTTGTTACGCCAGCCACCAACACCATTGTCGAACCGGAATTCCATATGATGGCTCCCCGGGGTGTGACCAACCATACTGCGCGGTTTCTGATCCCTAACATGGCTCTAAACAGCAACGAAGAATTCGAGGAACTCGTAGTCAAAATAAAGGCTAACCTGGACGAAGCTGTGGATGGCCTGACGCCGGCCCTTGTGGATCATATCATCATTGGCATTTCCGCTGAATCTTTCTGGGACGGCGCTGACGGCGCCAAAGCCTTGCAGCAACGGCTTGAGTCAAAGGCAGGCTGCACTATGACCCTGGGATCGGCCGCTGCTCGCGCGGCACTAGACGCGGTCGGCGCAAAGCGCCTAGGCGTAATTACGCCCTATTGGCCTGTCGCAGACGAGCGGGTGAGCAACTACTTTGCCGAGTGCGGCTTTGACATTGTGGCGCTCACTGGCCTTAAGGCCTCCAGTCCTGTGAATATCGCCGAGCAGAGCGAACAGACCCTGCGTCACGCTATGCAAAAGGTAAACCGCCCCGAGGTAGATACAATCATACAGGTCGGGACAAATCTGGGCATGGCGCAGCTGGCGAGCGAAGCCGAGCGTTGGCTGGAAAAACCCGTAATTGCCATTAACACCGCGTTATATTGGCATGCGCTACGGCAAAACGGTATCAGCGACAAGATCCCTGGATGGGGTCGTCTTTTGGCGGATTTCTAGACCATGGAATTTGGTATCTTTGACCATCTAGATTGGAACCAGCGGGATCTCGCGGACCACTACGAGGACCGACTGAAATTGTTGGAAGTTTATGACCAGAGCGACTTTTACTCTTATCATTTAGCGGAACATCATGCCACGCCGCTGGGCACGGCGCCTTCGCCCGGCATTTTCCTCTCGGCGGTGGCACAACGCACCAAACGACTTCGTTTCGGCCCGATGGTCTATTGCCTACCGCTTTATCATCCAATCCGGCTATTGGAAGAAATTTGCATGCTAGACCAAATGAGCGATGGCCGGCTGGAGCTAGGCGTGGGGCGCGGTATCTCGCCTATCGAGGTCGGGCATTTCGGCTTGGATTCCGAGATCGCCCCCGCTATGTATCGGGAAGCTCTCGACCTAATCCTAGCGGGTCTGAAGGGCGGAGAATTAACATTCAGCGGCGATCATTACCAGGTGCGCGAAATGCCAATGACCCTTTGGCCGCGTCAACGACCTCACCCACCCCTATGGTACGGCCTGTCCCATCCGAACAGCACAGTCTGGGCTGCTCAGAACGCCGTCAACATCATTACCAACCGGGACGAAGTAGGCAGCCGCCAGATCACTGACCGTTATCGCAAGGAATGGCTCGACCTGGGCCATGACGAAGCGACACTGCCCCGTATGGGCATGAGCCGCCATATCGTTATTTCCGAAACTGAAAGTGAGGCAATGGCGATCGCGCGCCGAGCTTATCCGGTCTGGCGTAACAGCTTCTATGTTTTGTGGGACCGCAACGGCATGAAACCGATTAATGTGCACTTTCCTGAAGAGTTAGAGGAACTGATCGATTTGGGCCAAGCCATCGTCGGCACGGCTGACTATGTTGCCGAGGAAATTCGGCGCCAAGCCACAGCCAGCGGAGTAAATTATTTTCTGTGCCGCTTCGCCTTTGGAGACATGACTTACGACGAAGCAAAACAATCCGTGGATCGGTTCACCACTGTTCCCAATGCACGATCCGGCTGATCGGCGGGCGTTTGGCGGGTTTAAAATTCGTGCCTTTAGTAAAAGCGACGGGCAAAAGCCCGACTTGCATATAATCATCGGGGATTCCCAGCAAATCGGCCGCTTCCTTTTCATGGGCCAAATGCAGCGTAGTCAAAACCGTTCCTAAGCCGCGGGACCGCAGGGCCAACTGAAAACTCCAAACCGCCGGCATTATTGACCCCATAAGGCCGGCCCAGGCGGTACGTGGTGGATTTTCTGGCATCAGACCAATACTAATGCAGGGTAGGACCATTACAGGGACCTTCTGCATCTTATCAGCCAGGTAGATCGCTGAATCGATTACCCGACTGGTCTGGCCACCGTCATCCATGCTGGCTGCATCCTTTTCCGCCTGATCTAGATAGGCCATTGCGCCGCGATGATACATATCCCCCAACGCGACCTTTCTCTCATTATCCGTCACTACAACCCAGGCCCAGCCCTGCCGGTTCGATCCCGTTGGCGCCTGTTGTGACAAATCCAAGCACTCATTAATTACCTCTGCTTGCACCGGGCGATCAAAGTCCAATCGCTTGCGCACAGCACGGGTTGTTGAAAGCAGGGCATCAGTTACAGAAAGATCAAAATCGGTCATTTGGTTCCATCACGCTAAAATATGTTGTCATTAACCAGCATAACATTTTGCCTATTTACAAAACAGACCAACATCATGGATCTGGTATAGTCTGGGGCCGCAGAAGCGTGTCCAGCGAATTGCTGGTACGATTCCTTCAGCCATTTCAGTTTAACGGCTTCCTAAGGGCAACCCCGTAGTCACAAATTTTTCTTGTTATTCGTATTCAAAAATTGCTTTCGAACATACCACCATCAACTAACAGACTGTGCCCTGTGATATAACCGGCTTGGGTGCTGCATAGGAAGGCGCATGCCTCCCCGAATTCCTCTGGGGTACCAAATCGCTTAGCTGGAACTTGGCTAACCTGGCGTTCCGCCGCTTCTTCCGAGGAAATATTGTTTTGCTGCGCATTAAAGGCAATACCACCGCGCAGGCGATCGGTGTCTATAAAACCGGGCAAGATATGATTTATGGTCACGTTGTGGTGAGCAACAGAACGTGCGACCCCCGCCAAAAATGCCGTCAGCCCGGCGCGGGCGCCTGAGGATAGATCCAGTCCAACTACCGGCCGTTTTACAGAAACAGACGTAATGTTGACTATCCGTCCGAAACCTCTTTCTACCATAGGATCGATCACTGACTGGATCAATTCGATGGGCGTGGCAAAATTCATGGTCACGCCGTCCAGCAAATCCTGACGGGACAATTCACGAAAATCCCTAAACGGTGGCCCCCCATTATTGTTGACGAGAATGTCCGGTTTGGGACAGGCGGCCAAAAGAGCTTGCTGGCCATCCTTGGTGGAAACATCAGCTAATACGGGCGTAACGGTTACATCCGCAGCAGCACGGATTGCATCCGCCGACGCCATGGTTGCTTCCTCGTCGCGGCCGTTGAGAATAATATTGACGCCATTATCGGCAAGAGACATGGCGCAGCCACGACCTAATCCTCGGCTTGAGGCACATACGATAGCGGTCCGCCCTGCAATTCCTAAATCCATGATTGAATTCCTTTAGTCGTATTGGTTCTTCATCTCAATAGCGCCATGATTCTTTTGGTGGAAGTAATTCGCGGCGTAAAACTCTTTCATCAGATCGGCATAGAGACGTGGCTCGTACTTTGGTGGATGCTGGTCATCTATACCAGATGGCGCAACCTCTATCATCCGATAAGGATTGGGGCTGTGAAAATAGGCCAGGGAGTATCGGTCTTCCTTTCCATCGACGATCACACCGTGAGGAGTGGAAAGAAAGCGATCGTTAGACATGCGCCGGAGAATGTTGCCTATATTGACTAAGAAAGTGCCCGGGATCAAAGGCGGCGGCAGCCATGCCCCGGAAGGCAGGCGGATGGCGAGGCCCGGCACGTCCATGCGGGCCAATATGGTCATAAAAGAATTGTCCGTATGGGGCGCCGTACCAAAATCGTTATCACTGATCTCAGTCGGCGGGTAATGCAGCATGCGTAAAGTGGCATTATTTTCTTCCGTAAAATAGTCATCAAGAAAATCCGCCGGCATGTCGAGAGCTACGGAAAAAGGCTGCACCAGGCTTTGCCCCAAGGCATTCAAGGCTGCGAAATAGCGCATAACCCCCTCGCGGAAACCCAGCAAACCATCGGGCCAGTAGTTGTGTCCGCGCAAGTCTGTTCCAGCTAAGACATCCGGATGATCCGGGCCTCGGTCATGCGTGATGAAAAAGGATTCATTCTGGTTTGGCGTGGTCGCCTTGTGGACGGTAGAATGAGCCTGCTTCGAGGCATTCATGGGCATATACCCGATGTTGTTCTCGTCCAGTGACAAAGCCAATTTACTTTCCAGCGGCAAGGCGTGAAATCGCGCTGACTGCGCAAAAGCGTTGCCGATCAAATCTTGTGGTACTCCATGGTTCTGGATGTAGAAGAATCCGATAGTTTGGCAGGCGTGTTTGATTTCCGCCGCCAAGGCCTCTAACGCCTCCGGTTTGCCGTCCAAATAACAACCTAAATCAATGATGGGTATTTGCGCCAATGCGGCGTCTAGATCTCGGGCCGCCTGCTCCTGAAACAAATGCATTTGATTAGATGTCCTTGTCAGCGGCATACACTACCTGCGTCATGCGCCACGGATACGACTATATCGCAGATTTCTTAACGCACAATGCGCCCTACGAAAATGTCTTTTTTGTCTGATTTAATAGTCCCC
>CAJWZI010000086.1 GCA_913049615.1 uncultured Alphaproteobacteria bacterium
ACAGCGCTATTTCAATATACCTCCGGCACCACGGGGCGTAGCAAAGGTGCTGAGCTGACCCATCAAGGCATTCTGGCCAATGCGCACCAGGCAAATACTATGATCGGCCATCTACGTAAATCTGATGGCGATACCACATTAGTGATTTTGCCGCTGTATCATATCACTGCTTTCGCCTTGGTTTTTGTGATTGGCATTACTTCAGGCGATCATCTAGTTCTGGTGCCGTCACCCCGGCCGCCCTCAAACCTGAAAACGGCGTTCGAGAATTTTAACGTTACTATTTTCATCGGCATTAACACTTTATTCGCTGCATTGATGGAAGAATCCTGGTTTCACCGCGATTTGATCAAACATGTCAATTTCTGCGGCTCGGGGGGAGCAGCGCAGCAAACCGGCGTTGCAAAACGTTGGACCGAAGCAACCGGACTAGACATCTACCAAGGTTACGGCATGACCGAGTGTTGCGGTGTAATGAGTCTAAATCCCATCGGCGAAAACCGTTTGGGTTCAGTTGGCATTCCTGCTCCAGGCATGGAGGTCCGCATTGTGGATGACAACAATGTCGAACAACCCATTGGCTCACCCGGTGAATTATTATTTAAGGGCCCAACAATTATGAAGGGTTATTTTGGCCAGCCAGACGCTACCGCCGAAGCAATCAGGGACGGCTGGCTCTATTCCGGTGATATTGCAGTGATGAACGAGGATGGCTTCATCGAAATTGTCGATCGGAAGAAGGATATGATCCTGGTTTCTGGTTTCAATGTTTCACCCAACGAGATTGAGGAAGTGATCACCACTCTGCCCGGTGTGGTCGAAGTTGGCGTGATTGGCATTCCGGATGAAAAGTCCTCCGAAGTGCCTATGGCCTTCATCGTCAAGAACAACGATGCTGTCACAGAAGACGCAGTGGTAGCCCATTGCCGAGACGGCTTGACCAACTACAAGGTGCCCAAACGAATTAAATTCGTAGACGACATCCCTAAATCTCCTGTTGGCAAGGTCCTACGCCGCGAGTTGCGAGAGAAGGTCGTATCTTAACTCTGCCAAAATTAAAGGAAGAAATAAGCCGATGCGTTATTGCAGTTCCTAATTAATAACCTCCTCCAACGGCGGCATTTGTAGCGCCGTACGGAATGTTTTGTGGTAGTGATGCAGGGCAGGTTCGTTGCGGCCGAAGATGATATGATCCAACAGACCCGTTTCGGCAGACCGTTGGGTGGTTTCACCCATGACGTAGTCTTCCTGTTCGATGGTAGAGTTGAATACTTCCTTAGTGGCATTCAGGCTGGGTATACCAGTGTTGGCCTGGCTCAGGTCATAAACCGTCTCAGCGCTAACATTCTCCCCATGACCTTCAATTTCTGCGGCGGCGGCGATTGCACCCTTGGTAAAATAATGATTGATCTTAGTAATAGACTCATTTGGATCAGTCGGATGGGGATAAAGACGCACAATATTGGTGGAGCCATTGCCAATTATGAACTGAATATTGGGGAACAGAAAATACAAGGTTGTCGCGCCGTCAGTCAGGCGCCAATCCTCCTCTGGTTTGTCACGTAGTTCGTCGATCATACGTCGGGGAAAGACAAAGCGGTGATTTCGGCGGAAGGTTTCGTAACTCAAGCACTCGCCATAGGTTACTTTACCCAAAGTATGCTTATGAAGTTTCTGGAAATGGTTGGTCTCGCCAAAGGTGTCATTAGCCAATTTCCAATTCAAGCGCTTTGCAATTGTTGTCTGCCCCATAGAGACAAGATTCTGGAATTTCCACGAACTGAACTCGCCCTCCAAACCTTCCAACATATTGCCCAGGTCCAATATGCCATCGGGATCGGGATGCAACCACAACATGCCGTGGCGTTCCTCCATAGGAAGGGAAATCAGGCCATGGCAGGATTTATCAATCTTGCCAAATTGATGCTCGTCGGGAATGGCAATCAAGTCCCCCATGTCATTATAGGTCCATTGATGGAAGGGGCATGAAAAAGCACTACGAGTGCCATTCTTATTGTGTTCAACCTGCACACCGCGATGGCGGCAAATGTTAAGGAACGCCCGGCACTGCTCATCTTTTCCGCGAGTAGCTAGAATAGGCACACCAAAATCGTCCATGGTCAGGAAACTGCCGGGCTTCGGCAAGTCGCTAGATAGACCGATCAACTGCGTATGCCCTTTGAAGAACGTCCGCCATTCTTTGGCAGCTAGATCTGGACAGGTATAGACGGATGTGGGATTTCGGTACATCACGCCTGCATCCACATTTTCCCTGGTATCCAATTTTCGCATCAAGTCTTTCAGGATGTCGATTTGCGTCAGTTTATCCACGTCGGTTGTTCCCCAATTGCACTTCTCCCTGAAGGTTTAAGGCATGCTGTAAACGATGTCGATATACGCGAGCTACAAGGCGTAAGGCGCTGCACCTGCGGGAAGGTCAAATAGATCGGATTAGGCACTTCAATTACGCCGGCAATCGGATCGTAGCCCGTAGGCCGCCCAGAGGCGCATCGTCCAAAAACACATCACCACCCTGGTTACGTACCGTGTCTCGTGTGATGGCTAGGCCCAAGCCAACACCGCCAGTACCTTGATTACGAGAGTTTTCCAGGCGATAAAACGGTCTAAAGGCTGCTTCCCGTTCCATCTCGGAGATGCCGGGTCCATCATCTTCGACTGTAATTACGATAATGTCGCCGTCACGCCAGGCAGCCAAGGCACAGTGTTTCGCATATCGCTGAGCGTTGCCCAGCAGATTGTCTAGACACCGCTTCAGGCTTATCGGCCTGATACGGCCCCACAGCTCATCGGTGGGCTTGTATTCTACTTGAGCACCTTGACGGCGAGCGTCACCCGCGGCCTCGTTCAACAGGACATGGACATCCGTGTCCACTACCTGTTCTCCAACTGCATCCCCCGCGAATGCCAAATACCCCTCGATCATCCCATCCATCTCGTCCACATCCGCCTGCATGGCGGTGGCAGCCGGTGTATCCTTGAGCATAGCCAATTCCAGTTTAAGCCGGGTTAGAGGCGTACGCAGATCGTGGCTGACGCCAGCCAGCATTTCCGTGCGCTGGCGAATGTGCCGTTCAATCCGCTCTCGCATGCGCAGGAAGGCATCGCCTGCCTTGCGCACTTCCACTGCACCGGAAGGTTTAAAATTTTCAACCTCCTCGCCTCGGCCGAAGTGATCAGCGGCATCTGCTAAACGCAATATGGGCCGGACTTGGTTTCTCAGGAATAATATTGCTATAGCCAGCAGTAACAATGACGAGCCAACAACCCACAAGATCAACACTTCCAAAGTCGCCGAAGTGATGCGGTTATGGGGAACCAGAACCTGCAGGTGACCTCCCTCGAACGCCACCTGGATCAAATAGTTCTTCAGTTCGGGACGGTTCTCGATGGTAAATTCCAGCTCTAGGCCTTCGTCAATGGTTCGGATTAACAAAGCTTCCAGAGGTGCAACGGGTTTGGGCAGTGACTCGGCAATCAACGGCTGATCGGGAATTAGGGAAAAACTGAGGTTCAAGCGCAAATTAGCCAATTGCAATATACGAAAACGCGCCAAGGCATCCTTTTCCCGTGTCAGGGCGGCAGCGACAAAGCCGATATCGCCAGAGACACTACGGGCTAAACGGCGGGTAATTTGGTCCAGATGACGGTCGTAGAAAACGATTGCCGCGACGATCTGCAAAAGCACCACCGGCGCCACGACGATAATGATGGCGCGGCCAAACAAACTTTTTGGCGCCAATCTTTTCAGCATGACGGTTTGCCTGTCCTATCAGTCCAGCCAGAACACATATCCTTGTCCCCATACCGTGCACAAATGTCGCGGCTCCTTAGGATCATCCTCGATTTTGCGTCGAAGCCTAGTGATCTGTACATCCACGGCCCGGATATTGCCCGCATACGCCTGGGCCAATAACTCCGCACGCCCCACCGTAACGCCGGGGGAACGGGCGAACAAACGCATCATATCGATCTCTCCTGAGGTTAGACGCACCAATTCGCCATTTCGTTGCAATTCACCTCGCTCTAGATCGAAAGAGCAGGCCCCGAAAGTGACCGCCTTCCGCCCCTCGGTCCTGGGCCCACCCCGACGCAATATGGCTTCTATCCGCAGTACCAATTCCCTCGGTTCGAACGGTTTCGCCAGATAATCATCCGCACCGGCCTCCAGACCCGCGATGCGGTCCGACGCTGATCCCATAGCGGTCAGCAACAGAATGGGCAGGTACTTGCCTTGGCGTAAATCCCCGGTCAGATCCAGACCGCTTTCTCCCGGCATCATTAGATCAAGCACCAAAAGGTCAAATTCCAGGCCTGACATGACGATCCGCGCCTCCGCCACGTTGGAAGCGACAGAAACCCGAAATCCACATTCCCCCAGATACCGCTGCAAAAGATCACGCAAACGATCATCATCGTCGACAACCAGGATATGGGCAGCGGCTTCGCTCATGCCGTACACTTCAGGATCGTTCAACCGATTTTAAAACAGCTTCACGCTCATCTGAATTTAATAAATCGGCCAGCACCCTGCGGTAGCCAGCCACGGCTTCAGCGCCGGCCCGTCGATAGGCGCGTGCCACGCGCTTCTTTTGCGGGCTAGAAAGTTCAGCGAATAGGGTCTCACCCCTGTCGGTAAGTGATAGCAACCTTTGGCGACGGTCACGGCGGCCCTTTTCCTGCTTTACGAAGCCCTCCTGGACCAATTGGCTAAGGACCCTGCTCAAGCTCTGTTTCGTAACTTTTAGGATTTTCAGTAATTCCGTCACGGTCATGCCTGGATTGCGACCCACGAAATGCACCACGCGATGGTGCGCCCGACCAAAGCCATAGGCCTTGAGAATCTCGTCTGGATCAGACGTGAAATCTCGATAGGCATAAAACAACATCTCGATTCCGCGGATCAGTTCGTCATCCCGCAGGTACGACGACGCCGGATCCGAAATTGAGTTTGACATAGACCCATGGTACACGAGATGCGTCAATGCTGCTGACATTATTTTAGTCAGTACTTTTGACATATTTCTTCAAAATGGTACGTTAAAGGTGGGTTATGCTTAATATATGGTCTTGGAGGCCTCAATCATGGCAACAATCTCATATGATAAGATGGAAGGTAGCATTTGGTACAATGGCGATATGGTTCCGTGGGAGCAGGCTCAAGCGCACGTGCTGACACATGGACTGCATTATGCATCTTCCGTTTTTGAGGGGGAGCGGGTCTACGACCGAGAAATTTTTAAACTGCAAGAGCATACTGAGCGCTTGATCAATTCCGCAGAAACGCTGGATTTCGAAATTCCCTACACAGCAGAGGAAATCAACTCCGCTTGCCGAGAAACCGTCGCGAAAAACAATATCGTAGACGGGTATGTACGGCCTGTGGCCTGGCGCGGCTCGGAGATGATGGGCGTTTCAGCGCAGGAGAACCGTATCAATCTAGCCATTGCGGTCTGGGAATGGCCTAGTTATTTCGACCCGGAAATGCGTACAGTTGGTATCCGATTGAAGACCAGCAAGTGGCGGCGGCCTGACCCGGCAACGGCTCCTGTGCATTCGAAGGCAGCAGGTCTTTATATGATTTGCACATTGTCAAAACACGCGGTCGAGGCGGAAGGTTACGACGACGCTCTGATGTTGGATTGGCGCGGGCAGATCGCTGAAAGCACCGGAGCAAATATCTTTTTTGTCATTGACGAAAAGCTACATACCCCAATCCCTGATTGTTTTCTTGACGGCATCACCCGACGCACGGTGATCAACCTAGCCAGGGCCCGGGGCTACGAGATAGTTGAGCGGGTGATTATGCCAGATGAAATGGCAGATGCCACGGAATGCCTATTGACCGGAACAGCGGCTGAAGTCACGCCAGTGGGTGAAATCGACGATTACCGTTTCAAGCCGGGCAAGATCACGGCGCAGCTGATCGAAGATTTCGACCACCTGGTGCGCCGGAAGGCCGCAGCCTGATCCGGCCCCTAAAACTCGGGGAGCTTAACGAGCTTTTTGATCTGTATGCCCATTACACAGTGGAAGAAAACCGCCCGGCGTTGAGTGCAGAACGAATGGAAGAGGTTTGGCGCGAGATCGAGCGTAACCCTGGTGTACATTATTTCATCACCGAACTGGAAGGACGCATAGCCACCGCCTGTATCCTAACAATTACACCCTCCATCATCCGCGGTGGTATGGGTTATGGTCTCATCGAACACGTGGTGACACATCGGAATTTTCGACGGCGCGGGTTGGCGAAGACACTTATGGAATACGTGCTGGAATTCGCCTGGGCACAGGGCTGCACCGAGGTAATGCTTTTGTCCGGTCACGACCTAGGTCCGGCCCATGCCATGTACGAAGGCCTTGACTTCGACAAGGAACAACGTACCGGGTTCATTAAGTTCCGGCCGTCAGATTACAAACCATAGCGCGCCCAATGGGCTCGTACCTCTGCGGCCGCCAGTAAGTCGGATGGCAAACCCATGCTTGACAATTGGGTCGCCAAACCAAAGCGCCGCTGTAACCAATTTTTGTCCGCGCCTACTACGG
>CAJWZI010000087.1 GCA_913049615.1 uncultured Alphaproteobacteria bacterium
ACAGACGTTCATAGCCCAGGTGAAGGGTTCATCGCCATCCGTTCCAAATTTCCGACCTGCCATATAGATAACGTTGGGCAATTTTGGTAGCTTGGCCACTGCCTGACGATCCAACAGATCGCAGGCCAATGTTTCTACACCCCAATCCTCAAGCCGCTGTTTGACCTCGCTATTCGAGAAACGTGCGACGCCAACAATGCGTTTATGCGGTGCAGCACGTTTGGCCATTCGGGCCAGGCAGGGCCCGATCTTACCACCGACACCCAGGATGATAATATCGCCGTCTAGAGCGGCCAGATCGTCGATCAACGACTGGCTAGGCCATGACAGAAAATTCTCAAGGGTCTCTACATCGGCGATGTTATCCGGTAAACCTGCTGACATGAGAGGCGTCATGCCCTGCTTTCGGTATTATTCGGCGACAATGCTACCGCGTTCGATCACGAAGGTTCGATCCAGCAGTCCGACTAAATGTTTGTCATTGGATTCCGCTACTAGTAGGGATTCGCCCTCATCTTTGAGGCTTTTCATAATTTCGCTCATACGCTGGGCAAAGATCGGGGCAATACCTTCGCCGGGTTCGTCCAAAAGCAATAAATGCTTTCCCACCATCAAGGCGCGTGCGAAAGCGACAAATTTTTGCTGCCCACCCGATAGCTCAAAGGAGCCACGGTTACGGAATTCAGCTACCTCTGGCATCAAATCATAAATCCAGCTAAGACGTTTCTCCCAATCTTCCATGCCTGTGGCCCAAACCGGCACCAGAATATTTTCTTCAGCCGTTAGCTCCGGCACCAAGCGCCGGTCTTCTGGCATAAAGCCAATGCCCATATGAGCGCGCTTGTGCGGGTCAATTTTTAACAAATCTTGATCATTGAACATTACTTCCCCAGCCGCCGCTACCAAGGCACCCATGATGGCGCGCAGAAAGGTCGTCTTGCCGGCTCCGTTGCGACCGATCAGGCCACACATGCTGCCATCAGGCACATTCATTGCCAGGCCACGTAGAATAGGTGTGGAGTCTATATTAACGTCCAGTCCTCTTACCTCAAGCATCGGCGCTTACCCCAGGCCCGTTTGGGCTTTTAGTTCCGGTGCGGTGGTATTCTTCACCTATCACGAACTCCCTTACCCTCGGATCTATCAGCGCCTCGGTCGTGGGAGCATCACAGATAATTTCACCCTGATAAAATGCCAACACACGCGAGACATATCTTTCCACTATCTCCATATCGTGTTCGATAAAAAGTACCGTCGTCTCGTCTTGGCGGAGGGCTTCCATAATTATGTCCATCAAGTCGAACTTTTCTTCGGCTGAAATGCCCGAGGTTGGTTCATCCAGCATCAAAATGGTCGGATTGCGAACTGCAGCCATTGCAATATCCAACAATTTGCGAACCCCCTGTGGCAAGGTTGAGGCCGCAGAATTACGGTACTGGGAGATTTGGTAGCGTTTTAGGTGGTTTTCGACACGCTGAGCCCTCTCCTCGTTATGTAGCGGTGAGAGTAATCCTATGCCTGTTTCCTCAGCGATGGCATAAGCCATTAAAAGATTGTCAAATACATTTTCAGATGAAAATACTTGAGGTACCTGAAACGATCGCGAAATTCCTAAGCAGGTGATCTCTCTCGGTGGCAGGCCCATGATATTTTTGCCGGCGAATTCGATCTCGCCTGAAGTGGGTTTTAGATATCCCGTGACCATGTTTACGAAGGTAGTTTTGCCCGCGCCGTTGGCGCCAATTATACCGATGATTTCGTTTTCTTGAACCGTGACGTTGATGTCCTTGGCAGCAACCACGGCGCCAAAAGATTTTTGCAGGTCGCGAACTTTCAGAACTGCATTCATGAGGACTTAGACCCTTGCAGCGCGCGTAGGCGGGATTTTAGGGACCAGATGCCGTCAGGCAGGAACATGATTATCACCAACAAGCTGCCGCCGAGAATGAATTGCCAGATTTGCGGCGCGTATTCGAAGGCGTAGGTGCGGATCAACTCAAACACCAGGGCGCCGATATAGGTTGCCGCCACGCTACCTGTGCCACTGAGAATCGTAATAAAAACAAATTCACCCGACACCGTCCAATTTGCCATAGAATCTGGATCGACATGGCCCACGGCCAGGGCCATGATACCACCGCCGAAACCCGCCACCAGGCCGGAAAACACATACTTAATATGGATCACCTTTTCGGCGGAATAGCCCAGGTATTCCACCCGAATTTCGTTCTCGCGGACCGCCATACTCATACCGCCCAAAGTTGTCCTTAGGTACAAATGCACGCCCACCGTTATGAAATAGGTGAACACCAGCGCAAACAGAAACAGGGTAGACTGCACAGCCTCGCCCTCTGGCGCATAACCTAGGAAAGTCGGTTTCACCACTCCGAAGCCGTCGGTACTGCCCAGCGCCTCGGATTTCACCACTACACCGTAGAGGATCATGGAAAACGCCATGTTCAACAGAGCGAAAAAAATCCCCCGATAGCGCCGCATCAGAAAGCCAATGATAAATGCCAGCAGCCCTGTCGTCAGCGTAGCTGCGAAAACCAAAGCGAAGGCATCGCTGACCCCGACCAGTGATAGCATCACTGCCGTGTAGGCGCCAAAGCCAAAGAACAGCGCATGCCCGAACGACATTAGGCCACTGCGCCATAACACGAGCAAGCCCAGCGCGACCGCGCCCCGGGCCAAGCTTTGCAGGCCGATAAAGCGCATCCATTCGGCCAGCACAAAATCGAGGGCCAGCAGTACGAGGAAAGCTACTGTCAAGCCGATTACGGTTTTGTCGACATACCGCATCAGATTTTCCTCGTCGCGGCGGGTGCGAACAGGCCCTCGGGGCGAAAGGCCAGGACGGCGGCCATGATGGCGTAAATCACGAATAATTCAATCTCCGGGAACAAATGCACCGCGGCTGCGCGTGACAGGCCAACCACTACAGCACCAACCATGGCCCCAGGCATGCTGCCCATACCGCCAATCACTACAACCGCAAACGCTAGCACGATGACCTCGACGCCGATGCCGGGTGATACAGAAATCGTTGGTGCCAGGTATGCGCCACCGAGAGCGCCTAACGTCGCGCCGATCACGAATGTGGCCAGGAATACCATCGTCACATTGACGCCCATAGCTTCG
The DNA here is from genome assembly GCA_913049615.1 of uncultured Alphaproteobacteria bacterium. The sequence continues at coordinate 3,142 of CAJWZI010000087.1, forward strand.
CTAATTTCGCGATCGTAAATCACTGCCAACAATAGTTTTCCCCATTTGGTCTTGGTCAAACCGAGCCATGAGCCTGTGCCGACCGCCAGAGCCAGCAGAATTAATGTCAGGCTATAGACATCATAGGTAACGCCAATAATATCGGTTGCACCTAAAAGCCCCATTGGCTGATAGGCGAAATAAGGATCAACCCCCCAGATCAGGATAATCACGTCTTCCAGCACCAAGAACATGGCGAAGGTTGCCAGCACGATAATGTGCTGGTCGCGATGATAGAGAAATCGCAACAACCCTCGTTCGAGAATAACACCAAAAAATAGCCCCACGGCGATGGCCGAGAGAAAGAGCACCAGGAAACCGCCAAATTCCGGTAGGTCCGTTTCATAGTAGATACCCACTAAGGTCGCCGCCAAGTAGGCACCGAAGGCGTAGAACGACCCGTGGGTAACGTTGAGGAGCTTCATCACGCCGAAGATCACGGTCAAACCGACCGCCACCATGAACAGGTATGACGAGTAAATCAGCCCGTCGACGATGATCGCGACGATCTGTTGGATCACAATAGGCTCACTTGTTCAGTTGAAAGAGCAGAGGATCGAACCGGAGGCGCCGAGATTGGCGCCTCCGATCAGGATCAGTATTAACACTTAGCGCCTTTCATACCACCTTTCAGCCAATCGACGCCCTTGACGCCGTTTGGAGGCAGGAGGCATGTTCCCTTGAATGTCATGATATCTACTATTTTCGGCTCGCCATTCTCTTCGTCCCAAGCAGACTTGCCAAGCATGTAATCGGTCATCGATTGATGACCATTGCCCAATGCCATCTTGACGGTGGTGGTTACACCCTCGAAAGTTGCACCGGTTAACGCAGCCACAACTTGGTCTTTTGAGGGGAACTTTCCGCCATTCGCCGAGGCTGCCGTGTCATAGGCGTACTTGGCTGCCAGTACACCTTGGGCAAACTGATATGCTCCGCCGGTCGGTGGCGTATTGTAACGATCGATATAGGCGGCGCGGAACCAATTGTTTATCGGGGTATCGATATTCTTGGCATAGACGCCGTAGGGTCCACGGGCGCCGACAATCACGCCAAGCGGAAATTTCTTGCCTAGGCGGTAAATTGACGACGCAGCAACCGAAAACAACAAAGTCTTCTTCCTGAACAGGCCGCGTGCTGAACCTTGGAAGATGAGTGCCTCCAAATCTCCGCCCCAGAAGCTGGAATGGACCAGATTTTCTTTCGCCAACATTAGTGCTGAAATTTCAGTACCATATTGACCAGCGAATATTTTGGGCCATTGCGCCTTGTCGGATGCCGTGGTGTGCGGCATCAGAACCTTCATGGCCAAGTCAAAATCGCGCCAAGAATCTTGGCCCCAAGCATAGTTTTGGTTGATACCATTATAGGACTTCACGTCAGGCATCTTGGCCTTCACGTAATGCGCTTCGGCAACGCCATCGGCGGTGGCATGCATCATGGTACGGAATACATACTTCGCGTTTGGGATTATATCCTCGAAAATTCGCGGCGTACCGCAGACTGGCAAGACCGTAAACACTTTGAGTTCTTCGGCTACCGGTGCAATTGCGGCACAGGTACCTGACGAAATGTAGCCGACGACTACGTCGGCACCTTGTTTCTGCACCTTGTTGCGAAGTTCCGCCACCTGCTTGGTGCCGCCGCCCGACTCGTCGTAGAAAATTGCTTTAATTTGGCGTCCCGCCAGTCCCTTGCTGTTGTAAGGTGCCGGTACTTTGCCTTTGTTTATCGCGTTGATCAAAAGTTCCGCGCCATTGCGTGAGGGTACGCCAAAGGCGGGAGCCCCAGCGCCTGTCAGAAATGACGGTACTGCCATTATTACGGTATCGGCCGCGCTGGCCGTTCCAGCAGCCAATCCTATGCTAGCGCCCATAGTCAAGGCTAAGACGGTACCGGACAGCTGCGTGCTAATCTTTCTCATTACATCAGTCCTCCCAGTGTGTTTTGCTGTGTGCGCCCCGTTTGGTATTTGCGGTCCCCGAAACCGGAATTAGAGCGCCAGTTGAGTACTTTGGTGCAGTTATGAAAACCGAGCCGGCGTCATATTTCACTAAATTGGATGTTTTGCCAAGGACAATTACCCCTATTCATCTGGCTGTTTCGCGTCGAATTTTCGGGCAGCTAGAAAAGCCTGAAATGACATGGGGCCATAACTGGCTACTGTTTGACCATACTCGCGGTTGAGGTGGCGTTTGGCGGCAATTGCGGCGGCAATTGGTTCTGCCTCGCCTGGTTGAACAGATAATTCGTTGGCTTGCAGCATGACAAGGATTTGTCCATAGGCAATGTCGGCCCGGAGCCAGGCATCAGGAGCGTTGGTCGCGCTATCTGGGTTCTGGATATAGTCCGTCAGGCTGCGCGCCGACATCGTCATGGCGCCGGCCCGCGTGATCAATTCTATGTTGAAGACGACATCTTCAGCAAAACTAAGATCTTCGCGATAACCGGAGCCGGCCAATTCCCTGCCGAACATGGGAAAGTGGGGAACGCCGCTGTTTATCATATCAAGGGTGCCAATCTTCCTTGGAAGACTGCTCTTGTCATGAGCTGTGCCAATCACCGTGCCATCCGGCATTACGGCACGGGTGTTGTCGCAGGCCAATCCTGATTGTTCCGCTAATTCTTCTAAGACTGATAATTTACCCGGTAACCACGTATCGTCGCTATCCAGGATTGTGATGAGTTCGCCTCTTGCTGCCGCTAAAGCCACATTCCTAGCGGCAGACGGCCCGGAATGTGGTTTGGACGTTGTGACCATGCGCAAACGGCCATCCATGATCCCGTTATCCTTGCACAATGCCAAGTAGTTGGCGCCGCAATCTGATGCGATAATCAATTCCCAATGTTCATGACTTTGCGCCAAAATACTATGAATGGCCGCTAAAATTGTTGCCTCAGCTTTCCGGGCGGCCATCAGTATTGAAATCAGTGGCATCATGAGTTGCTTTGTCACGAAGTCGAGATAGGTTATGGTATCACGATGAGGAACAGGACTTTAAACCTTGTAACGATTTCAATTGGCGCTTCCGTCGGCCTATTTGGTGTGGCGGTGGCTGAAGGGGCCCTAGTCCCGGTTTTTTCCTTTTTCTTGGACGGCCTGATTCAGCATTTTCTATCGATGCAATCGGGATGGTTCGGCTGCCTCTGAATTTTGCAGTTCGCATCCAGAAAATCCTATATTCAGCAGTCTGGGCATGTGGTTTTTTGAAACCAAAAGCCATTCTTGTCAGAGATAAGTAATCATTTTGTATTTTATTTTTTCCTCAGCCCCATAGTTCTGGCTCGGGTGGCATGATGTGGCTGTTTCTATAGACGAGGGGCTTATCACGGTCTTTCGATAAAAGGAGGGGGCCATC
>CAJWZI010000088.1 GCA_913049615.1 uncultured Alphaproteobacteria bacterium
CAGTTGAATGTTGTTGGTGGTATTGCCTCTATATGGTGATGAATAGGAGGACGTATTATGGGTCGTGTGGAAGGCAAAGTCGCAGTGGTTACGGGTGCTGGTACAGGTATTGGCCGGGCCGCAGCGATGCGTTTAGCCGAGGAGGGTGCTATTATTACGGTTGCGGAAATGGATGAGGAGACAGGCCAGGAGGTGGCTGCCGAAATTGGAGGTCAGGCCGAATTTGTTCGGCACGATGTACGTGAGGAAGCCAATTGGCAAGGGCTCTTCGATACCGTGGCGAAAAATCACGGGCGGCCTGACATACTGGTCAACAATGCTGGCATTCTGGCCACAGAAAATGATCAGGAATTAGCTCTGACAGATTTGGAACAATGGCGGACGGTCCAGCAGGTTAATGTGGAAGGTGTTTTTCTAGGTTGCAAATATGGTGTCGCAGCAATGACCGCGGACGGCGGCCGCGCTAAGGGTGGGGATGGTGGCGGTGCTATTGTCAATATGTCTTCTATCGCTGGGCTAATCGCGACTGCACATCTAGTCGCTTACGGGGCATCAAAAGGCGCGGTTCGCCAGTTGACTAAGTCCGTCGCCATAGATTGCGCCCGCAAGGGCCTCGGCATTCGCTGTAATTCGGTTCATCCCGGCGTCATAGTCACCAACATGGGGAATCAGGTCATGAGCTTGGGCGGTGGTGACATGGAGGCAAATTGGAAGGCACGACTGGCACTTGTACCGATGGGGGAGCCGGGTCAGGCGGTGGATGTGGCCAATTGCATTCTGTTCTTGGCTTCGGATGAAGCCCGCCACGTTACCGGTGCTGAACTGGTGGTGGATGGAGGCATGACATCCGTTTAAACCCATGACAAATAGAGTGGAAGGAAAAGTCGCTATCGTCACGGGCGGTGGAACGGGCCTAGGACTAGCTTGAAAACAATCCAAATGGATCGTGCGGTTTATCGTGATTGGGCATCATGTGTCTTCGATGTCTGCCTTTAAACGATAAATCAAATCAAGGGCCGCGCGCGGTGTTAGGCTGTCGGGTACGATGTCTGCTAAGGCCTTCTCTACGGGGGAGGGTTCGGTGTTTTCTTGGTGCAAACTAGACTGGAGCCGGGTTGCTGCAAACAGGGGCAAATCATCTGCTAGTCGATCAGCGCCCACCCGGCCCAATGTCTCGGATTGTTCCAGGCCAGCGAGCACTGTTTGTGCGCGATCGATCACGGAGGCAGGAAGGCCAGCAAGTTTGGCGACCTGGATACCGTACGACCGGTCGGCGGCGCCAGGCGTGACTTCATGCAAGAAAACCACGTTACCTTGCCATTCCTTGACCCGTATAGTGACATTCGCCAACCTGTCCATCTTGCCGGCCAGGGCCGTTAATTCGTGGTAATGGGTGGCAAAGAGTGCGCGAGATTGGTTGACTTCATGCAGATGTTCAACCGTCGCCCAAGCGATGGACAACCCGTCATAGGTGGCTGTGCCACGACCAATTTCGTCTAAGATCACCATAGAGCGTGATGTTGCTTGGTTTAAAATGGCGGCGGTCTCCACCATCTCCACCATGAATGTAGACCGCCCCCTTGCCAGGTCATCCGCAGCGCCGACCCTGCTGAACAGACGATCTGCTACACCCAGATGAGCTGTGGTGGCGGGTACATAGGCACCCATCTGGGCCATGATGGCAATCAAGGCATTCTGCCGCAAGAATGTGCTCTTGCCCGCCATGTTGGGACCCGTGACTAGCCAGATTTTTCCGTCTCTGCCACTGGGATCGCTTAGCGTGCAATCATTGTCGATAAATGCGCCTTCATTACGTTGCGCCAGAGCAGCCTCGACTACCGGGTGGCGGCCACCGCGTATATCAAAAACGTGGCTGTCATCTACCTCCGGGCGACAGTATTGGCTAGTTACCGCTAATTCAGCGTTGGCGGCGGCGACGTCCAGGGTCGCCATGGCTTCGCCAGCGCGCAGGATGGACACTGACTGAGCGGCAACCTTGTCTGAAAGTTTGCGAAACAACTCCAACTCCAAGGCCAGCGCCCGGTCTGCGCTTTTGGCAATGCGTCGTTCCAAATCCGACAGTTCTACGGTGGAAAACCGCACGACATTGGCCATAGTTTGTCGGTGCACGAAGGTTTCACTCAAGGGCATCGTCATCAAGGTTTCGGCACGTCGTGCTGCAATCTCAATGAAATAACCTAGTACACGGTTATGTTTGATCTTGAGATTGTCTATGCCGCTTTGTTGGCGATAATCTCCTTCCAATCCGATGATCAGTTTGCGGGAAGCATCCCGTAACAATCGCACCTCGTCTAATTCGGGCCGATAGTCGGCGGCAATGAAACCGCCGTCCCGGGTGCTTATGGGCAGCTCAGAATTTAGGGCACGGGTTAGTTCATCCACTAAAGTATCGTGACGTCCAAGGCCGGCTGCGGCGTCGTTTATTCCTGATGGCGGCAGGGGTAGATTAACTGCACTCAGAAAACCATCCAATTCATGAGCCGACGCCAATCCATCCCGGATGGTAGCAAGGTCCCTTGGGCCGCCCCGTTCTAGGCTTAGGCGAGCCTGAGCTCGGGCCATGTCGGGACTTTGCCGCAATACGGCCCGTACATCCTGGCGCAGATGTTCGCCGGCAATAAAATAGGCGATCATGTCGAGGCGCTCATTAATACCTGCCGGCGAGAGAAGAGGTGCGGAAAGGTGCTGACTCAAAAGTCTTGCTCCGGCCCCGGTAACGGTTCGGTCTATCGTGTCGAGCAGGCTGCCTTTGGTTTCTCCGTTCAGGGTGCGTGTCAGTTCTAGATTGCGCCGGGTTGCTGGATCAATCGTGAGGGCTTCTTGGGTGGCGACTTGTCGTGGTGGCGTTAGGTGGGGTAGGCGGCCGGCCTGGGTCATTTCTAGATAATCGACGAGTGCACCGCATGCAGCTAACTCCGGTCGGCTGAAATTACCAAAGGCATCCAGCGAGGTGACTTCGAATAACGATGTGAGACGGCGTTCCCCAAATCCAGAATCAAACCGAGCGTCTGTGTAGGGGGACATGCGCGCTGTCCAGTCCTTATACCAGTCCATCTTGGAGATGGCCGCCAACATAGTATCTGAAACAACGATTTCACCTGGCATTACCCGCTCTAATTCCGTGGCGATCGCCGGCACCGTGACTTCCGCACAAAGGAACTCACCCGTGGATAAATCAAGCCAGGCCAGGGCATGATTACCGCGCACCTGGGCCAAAGTTGCCAGGTAGTTATTAGTGCGAGGATCCAATAAGGCATCTTCAGTCAGTGTGCCCGGCGTTACTAAACGCACCACGGCCCGTTGGACTACGGCCTTGGCACCGCGTTTTTTGGCCTCTGCCGGGTCCTCGGTCTGTTCGCAAACGGCAACTCGAAATCCTTTACGGATAAGTCGCGATAGGTAAACATCTGCGCTGTGGACCGGTACCCCGCACATTGGGATATCATCACCTAAGTGCTTTCCCCTTTTGGTTAGCGTGATGTCCAAGGCCTCTGCTGCCTTAACCGCATCTTCGAAGAACAATTCATAAAAATCGCCCATGCGGTAGAATAAGAGGCAATCACGATGCTGACCCTTAATGGCCAGGAACTGCACCATCATCGGCGTCGGTTTCTCAATCGTCGCCGCTGTAGTTTTGTTCATGGAACGCTCAAAAAAATTTGGTAAGTGCCTCGGGAGCTGGGTGTTCTTAAAAAGTAGCAAACCCAGCCTTCTAAGGCCAGGATTGGGGTTTAAAATTTCTGGCGCTGTAGGGTCGTGGCAAGATTGATAGCCAGAGCGCCTACGATGAGGACTAGTGAAGACCATTCCCTTGCACCGATGTCTTCGCCCAAGATCCAAGCGCTAGCAAGAACACCGACCACGGGAACTGCCATTGCACTGATCCCGGACACTATTGCTGGAAAGGCCGCAACCACGCGAAACCAGGCGAAATAGGCCACCGCGTTAGCTATAAAGATAATATAGCCTACGGCCAACCAGCTCTCCAGAGACATTGAGAAAAGGGACAGTTTGGTATCAAGGAAACCCCAGATCACCGCCATGGGAAGTGTAGATATGGCTAACTGCCAGCCAGCCAGTACAGTGGGATCGTTTTGCCAGATCCGTCGTTTCATCCAGACTGTGCCCAAACCAAATGAAATTGCGGATAACAGGGTCAGGCTGGCGCCCAGGGGGGCATCGCGCAAGTGTGAAAGATCCTGGCTCATCAGAACCGCTAGGCCTGCTAATCCCAATACCAGGGCCAAGGCACGAGGCCAGGACATGCGTTCACCCAGGATGAAGACGGCAAATATGCTAGCCCAAAGTGGCATGGTATAGACGATAACTGAGGCGCGCCCGGCGCTTAATAGATGGATGCCAAAGGTCATGGATACTTGAAAGATAGCCATGTTCAATAGGCCTGCAATAATCAGATCTACCCAATAGCTACGATGCACGGTCAATTTGGCGCCCTGCAAACGTCCTAGGGTCAACAGGATGGCAGCGCTGGCGGCAATGACCAAGAAACGGCTGCTCCAGACGTCCAAATCACGCAACAGGATGGCCGTCATCGGATAGCTGAATCCCCAGCATAGCCATGTGGTCATCATTAAAATATAACCGTATTCACGACGCGGGGGCGCGGTGTTATCTGTCATTGGGTTCTTATATCGCTTAGCGTGGAAATTGTGCAGGGTACAGAAACTTTGGATAATTGAAAGCTGAGAGCTCAAACATTGAATGGATTGATCGAATTGATCTCGTGCTTGCCGCCCGTCGGAAGTGTCTTTTCCGATTTGTTATGCGGTCCGGTCCGACGCTACCTCTTTCCAGTTTGTGAAGAAGTTCGGATTTCTCCATTCAATAAGGTAGTTCGAAATACATGAATCGGGGCTTGCTTTGTCAAGCGAGTGTAGGCGTAAACTGTTAGCTGAAACGAGCAAAACGTTATTTTGATGTACCCACATTGTGAATTCGAAACAACCGACCGACACAGGTTACAATTTAAGATCAGCACTAACTCAAAACAGTAATACATCGTGGCGCAAGAGTTTGGCCTGTGTTAGCAAGCAGCCGCAATTGTTTCGTCTAAATAGGCTAGGCGATTAGCAACTAAGCAATGCGGAAGATATAAATGGACAATACATATCGTAACGATGAAGCCTTGCGCTTTCATTCAGAAGGGCGGCCGGGCAAGCTGTCAATCACGCCGACAAAACCTATGGCCACGCAACGCGATCTAAGCCTGGCCTATTCTCCTGGCGTTGCGGCGCCTTGTCTGCGCATCACGGAAAATCCTGATCTGGCCTACGACTACACCTCAAAAGGCAATCTAGTTGCCGTGATTTCGAATGGTACCGCTGTGCTGGGCCTGGGCAACCTTGGTGCTCTAGGTTCCAAACCGGTAATGGAAGGCAAGGCGGTCTTGTTTAAACGCTTTGCAGATGTGGATTCTATCGATATCGAAGTGGATACCGAAGATGTGGACGAGTTTATCAACTGCGTGCGGTATTTGGGCAAGGGTTTCGGCGGCATCAACCTGGAAGATATTTGGGCTCCTGATTGTTTCGTTATCGAGCAGCGTTTGCGGGAACTGATGGACATCCCGGTCTTCCACGACGATCAGCATGGCACTGCAATTATCGCGGCTGCCGGGTTGATTAATGCCGTGGACCTGACTGGCCGCAATATGGGCGAGACCAAATTGGTAGTGAACGGCGCGGGTGCGGCTGGCATCGCCTGCGTTGAATTGTGCAAATCCATGGGTGTCCCCAATGAAAACGTCACCGTCTGCGATACCCGTGGTGTGATCTATCAGGGCCGAGAAGACGGTATGAATCAGTGGAAATCAGCCCATGCGGTTGATACTCCCAAGCGCACCTTAGCTGACGCCATGGACGGCGCCGATGCGGTTTTTGGTCTGTCAGCGCGCGGGGCATTTTCGCCTGAGATGATTGCCTCTATGGCCCCCAAACCTATTATCTTCGCCATGGCAAATCCCGACCCGGAAGTCACGCCTGAAGAAGTGGCGGAAGTGCGCGGCGACGCAATAATGGCTACTGGGCGGTCGGACTACCCCAACCAGGTGAACAACGTTCTCGGCTTTCCTTATATATTCCGGGGCGCCCTGGATGTGCGCGCAGTCTCCATAAATGATGAGATGAAGGTGGCGGCAGCCCAAGCGTTAGCCAATTTGGCCCGACAGGATGTGCCCGACGAAGTAGCCGAAGCCTATGGCAAGGCGGACCTGCGTTATGGTCCTGAATACATCATTCCAGCCCCATTCGATCCCCGCCTGATGGTGGAGGTGCCCATGGCTGTGGCCAAGGCGGCAATCCATACCGGCGTGTCACGGCGCGAAATTGAAGACGAGGCAGCTTACGCGCTGGAACTGCGCCGTCGGTTAGATCCCACAGCGGGGACATTGCAGTTGATCTTTGATCAGGTCCGAACAGAAAACAAGCGCGTGGTCTTTGCCGAGGGCGAGGAAGAACGAGTGATCCGTGCTGCTGTGAGTT